>DFYN01000067.1 GCA_002383615.1 Anaerolineaceae bacterium UBA4081 | reverse complement strand
TGGCGGAGTTGCAGCAGGCATTGGGGCTGCCTGATCCGCCTGCGCGGATGGAATGCTACGATATTTCCAATACCCAGGGAGTCTACTCAGTGGGCAGCATGGTGGTGTTTGAACATGGGGTACCAGCCAAAAAGCTGTACCGACGCTTTAATATCAAGACCGTCTCCGGTCCAGATGATTTTGCCAGTATGGAAGAAGTTCTCACACGCCGTTTCAGGCGTTGGGCAGCAGCCCAGGAAGGTTTGAAACCGGGCGAAAAACCAGATCCGGCATTTGCTATTTTNNGTCCTTAAGCAGTTTGACCTGATGGGGCGGGTGCCGGTGGTAGGGCTGGCAAAGCAGCAGGAAGAGTTGTTCTTGCCAGGAGCAAGTGATTCCCTCATGCTTCCTCGCCATTCACAGGGACTTTTCTTGATAGAGCGCATCCGGGATGAAGCCCACCGCTTTGCCATCACTGCCCACCGAAATAAGCGCAGTAAAATGGGACTGGTATCCCGGCTGGAGAGTGTGCCAGGCATTGGTCCGGTACGNNAAGACATCGCTGGAATAACTATACAATTAAGGACATCTAATGAAAATAGTAAACCATAAATTATTCTCATCTGAGAAATGGATAGTGCCAGCAATCCTTCTGGGGGTTTGTATTGCTGCATATGGTCTACAGATTCCATGGTTGGGCTATACCCTCGATGATTGGATTATCCTGCACAGTTATTCAACAGGCGGAGTCAAGGGATTGATGGAATACAGTTTCATGGGCAGTCGACCACTTGTTTTCTGGATCTGGGAGTTGGGATTTTTATTGGTTGGAAAAGCGCCTCTTGGCTGGCACATATTTACACTGACGTGGCGTTTTCTGACTGTTTGGATGTTTTGGGTGCTACTTAGAGAGTTTTGGCCAACTCAAACCCGGCGAACGACCTTGACAGCAGCACTTTTTGCAGTCTATCCCATTTTCTTTCAACAACCATCTGCGTTGACTTTTAGTTTTCACTGGGTGTGCCATTTTTTAGTCCTTCTTTCACTATATTGGATGGTGCGGGCACTACGCTGTCCCAAACAATGGCTGGCATACAGTACTGGAGCAATTCTTGCAGGCTCGGCAGCTCTGTTTTCGCAGGAGTTCTTTGTTGGGTATGAGTTGTTACGCCCGATTCTGATCATAATTATCATAAATGAAGGCTCAAATTGGAATAAAAATCTACGCCAAGTGATTCGTCAATGGGCGCCTTATGCCCTTTTATTTGCTGGATATCTAATCTGGCGGCTGGTTGCGATGCCAGTTCCGGGAGCTGACCGAAATACACCGCAAATGTTGTCAGATTTATTTCATCATCCATTTTCGACATTACCATCGTTACTTGTCATGGTTTTACGGGACTTTGTGAATGGCTTTGTAGGGGTTTGGTATCAGACTTATGATCCGAAGTTGCTTGCAATCAGTCCAATGTCAGGATTAATTTCATGGGGATTGGTGGCATTAGTGTTTGGTGTGACAATAATACTTTTTTTAAGAAACCGATTCCTAAAAGGGGATAACGAGACTCATGATGATTTTTCCAGGTGGGCTATCTGGATCGGGTTGGCAGTGATGCTTGTGGGTTTCATCCCTGGTTGGAGCATTGGGCGGAGCATGACAGCCACAAATAGCCTTTATAACGATAGATTTGGATTAGCAGCAATGGCGGGAGTTAGCTTAATTGTCGTAGGAATAGTTGAAACTTTGGTTAAGCAATGGCGTGCCAGCACTGTAATAATCCTTGCAATGGTCTCACTGGCAGTAGGCGCTCATTTTCGTAATACAACCGAGTATCGCTGGTCTTGGGAGCAGCAGACGCGTTTATATTGGCAATTAAAGTGGAGAGCACCTAAGCTTGAAGCCCCAACTGCAATATATGGCGATGGTGCGCTTGTGAAGTATATTGGATCATGGGCTACGATCTCAGCAATCAATGAAATTTATGGGCAAACAGTCAATACAAACGTTGAACCATACTGGTATTTTGATCTGACTAAAGTCGACGTACCATCTCGAATTATGAACCCCGAACCCATTCTTGACACAAAAAACAACCTAAGTTACCGAGGCACAATTGATCAAAGTCTGGTAATCCAAGCGGATGCCTTGCCTGTCCAGTGTCTGTGGGTTGTTAGTCTGCAGGATAAGAATAATCCATACTTGACTATCGAAGCACATGATGCCTTACCCATTTCTTCGCTGGAACGTATCCTTCCAGACGATGGTTCTACTCTCGATCCAGCCATTTTCGGACCTGAGATCTCCCACGACTGGTGCTATTACTATGAGAAGGCAGCATTAGCTCATCAACATCAGGATTGGGCGGAGGTAATGCGCCTTTGGCACGAAGCCCAATCTCGTGGTTTTTCACCTAATAATGAACCTGAGTATATGATTTTTATAGAAGCATCGGCTTATCAAGGGGATTGGAATTTAGCGCAAGAGTTAACGAAGAAAGCTTATTATCCGTACTATGTTATGCACGATTATATTTGCACAACGTGGCGAAGAATTCAAGATAATACCATTGGTATAGATGGGCAAATTGATGCGATCAGAAACATTACGGTGAATTTTGATTGTCAGGAATTTCTACACTGATTCTAGCGCTGAGATCCTTCTATCTGATTGAAGACACATAAAAACTTGACTATTGGATAAGAAGAGATAAAATCAACCGAATAAGGAAATTCGCTCGTAGATATCAGAAACGCCTACCATGGTTTATGACTATAGGCTATAAAACCACTGACAGAAGTTCTTTTTGCTAAATCTGCAGTGATTAATTCCAAGGAGAGATGTGTCATGACTTACATCAGTTCAATCCACGCTCGTGAAATCCTCGATTCCAGAGGCAACCCCACCGTTGAAGTTGAAGTCTATCTGGAAAGCGGCGCATTTGGTCGCTCAGCTGTTCCTTCAGGGGCTTCCACCGGTGTGCATGAAGCGCTCGAAATGCGCGATGAAGACAAGTCCCGCTATGGTGGAAAAGGTGTCTTAAAAGCGGTTTCCCACGTCAATAAGGAAATTGCGAAAGCCCTGGTTGGAATGGATGCGCTTGACCAGACTGCTATTGATAAAGAAATGCTTATGCTGGACGGCACGCCCAATAAAAGCAAGTTTGGCGCTAACGCCATNNGCAAAACTCCTCCCGGTCCCGATGTTCAATATTCTCAATGGCGGCGTACATGCCAACTGGCAAGGCACTGACCTGCAGGAATTTATGATCGCTCCGGTTGGCGCACCGAATTTCCACGAAGCGCTGCGCTGGGGTAGTGAAATCTACCACGCCCTGAAAGGCGTTCTGAAGACTGCTGGCTATACTACCGGCGTGGGTGATGAAGGTGGTTTTGCACCTGCACTGAAGACTAATGCTGAAGCGATTGAGGTCATCCTGAAAGCCATTGAGAAAGCTGGCTACAAACCAGGTGAACAGATTTGCATTGCCCTTGACCCTGCCTCCAGCGGCTTTTATGAGGACGGTCTCTACCACCTGCGCACCGAAGGCAAGAAGATTACCTCAGCCGAAATGGTTGCCATGTATGCGGATTGGGTTAAGAAATACCCAATCGTTGTCATCGAAGATGGTTTGGCAGAGGATGACTGGGACGGCTGGAAGCTGCTCAATAAAACCATTGGCGGCAAGATTGAATTGGTTGGTGATGATTTGTTTGTAACCAACGTGGAACGGGTTGCCCGGGGTATTCGCGAGAATGCTGCCAATGCGGTCCTGATCAAACTCAATCAGATTGGCACCCTCACTGAAACCATTGATACCATTGAAATGGCTCGTAAAGCAGGATGGGGCGCAATGGTCTCACACCGCTCGGGCGAATCTGTGGACACTTTCATTGCTGACTTTACGGTTGCCATGGGCACTGGTCACCTCAAGACAGGCGCTCCGTGCCGCGGCGAACGTGTTGAAAAGTACAATCAGCTGATGCGCATTGAAGAAGAACTGGGCGATGCGGCAGTATATGCTGGTCGGAAGGCATTTGTACGATAATCAAGATCAGATTCAAAATCCTGGGGCTGGTCGAAAAACCAGCCCCTTTTTACTGCCAAAGTCTATTTACCCGCATAATTTTGAGAATCATGGTATAATTTCGCTTCGCGCTCGTAAAGAGCAAATTCATCAAATGAAACTGTAGGTCAGGTGTGAAATGAGCGATTTACTTAAATCTGTGGACGCCCCCATCAACCCGAACATTCCAGCGCTTCAACCGGGTGATGTCGTCAGTGTGCATGTCAAGATTAAAGAAGGCACCCGAGAACGTATTCAGGAGTTCAAGGGTATGGTCATGTACACCCATGAAAATGGCAACAACTCAACCTTTGCNNCCGCGTATTGAGAAGGTTGTTGTGGAACGACACAGCCAGATTCGCCGGGCTCGCCTTTACTTCCTGCGTGAACGCAGTGGCAAGAGCGCACGCCTCAAACAACGCTTCAACTAATCTTCCTTTCCATCTCTAAATTAACGAGGCGCAGTAATAATGGCTGCGCCTTTTTTGCTATATAATCCTCAGTACACTACCTCAAAGGATCATTATGCCCCCTATCATTGCGATCACTGCTGGACGGGAATTTGTGGAAGGAAAATCTCCTGTCAATGAACTATCCGATGCTTATGTCCGTGCAATTTTGGATGCAGGCGGCATCCCGGTAATCCTCCCCTCTATCACGCCGCTTGAGCAAGTTGATAGGCTGTTTGCGCGCGTCGATGGGTTCCTGTTTACCGGCGGGGCGGACGCAGACCCAATTTTGTTCAATGGTAGACCGCATGAGCGAGTCTACGGNNATGGGTATCTGCCGCGGCATTCAGATGGTGAATATTGCCTTAGGCGGCACCCTGTGGACGGATATCCATGACCAATACGGACCGACCCAAAAGCACGATTTTTATCCCGGTTATGCCCGTGATTACATTGGACATGTGGTCAGCCTGGTACCGGGCAGCCGACTGGAAGCGATTGTCGGCGCTGGTGAGTTGGAAGTCAACTCGTTCCACCATCAGGCGATTGAGGTCGTTGCGCCAGGTTTGACAGCGATGGCGTTCTCACCAGACGGTCTGGTTGAAGCGGTGATGCTGGAGGGACATCCTTTTGGCTTGGGTGTGCAGTGGCATCCGGAATGCTTGCCGCAGTACCCCCGCCACCGTGCGCTCTTCAAGGCGTTTGTCCAGGCAACCGGCGGATGAGGCACAGCGCAAAAAAGTGATTGGCATTTTTGATTCAGGCGTGGGCGGACTTTCTGTATTCCGGGAAGTTCGCCTGCTGTTACCCGATCGTCCCGTCATTTACGTAGGCGACCAGGCACACGTACCTTATGGTCCTCGAAAGTTGGAGGAGGTGCGGGATTTTTCGTTTGAGATTTCGCGCTGGTTGATGAGTCAGGGTTGCACCACCATTGTGGTGGCTTGCAACACTGCCTCAGCTGCAGCCTTACATGAGTTGCGTGATGCATATCCACAGACCAACTTTGTCGGAATGGAACCGGCAGTCAAGCCTGCCGCTGAGCAGACGCGTTCCGGGGTTGTAGGTGTGCTGGCAACGCCGGCGACTTTCCAGGGAAAGTTGTATGCCTCGGTCGTTGAACGATTTGCCAAAGATGTAAAGATTTACACAAATACCTGTCCAGGATTAGTGGCTGAGATTGAAGCGGGACGGCTGGATGGTGACGCCACCCGGCGCATTCTGACAGACGCGCTGACGCCTATGCTTGCAGCAGGTATTGACACAGTGGTTTTGGGATGTACCCACTATCCATTTGTCATCCCCTTGATTCGGGAGATTGTTGGCGAAAGCGTAAGAGTGATTGACCCTGCCCCGGCAGTGGCGCGCCAGGTCGCCCGCCTGGCGAGCGGCAGCCTTTCAGAATATATGCCTGAACCGCGGGTATACACTACCGGAGAACCGGATGCGGTTGAATTTTTTATCCGAACAATATTGGGGATAGAAATCCACGTAGAGAAACTGGTTTGGCAGGAAGGACACCTGGAAGGCTAGGGGTCATCTTTTCGATTGGTGGATTCTGCTTCCGGTTGGTTTGACCAGGGAGCAGGCGATTTTCGCTCTATCCATAAATATGTTGGTCCCGCAATGCCCCGCCTTGAATAACGGCGGGCAGCAGCCCTGACTGAGTTTGGCGGACTGGGTTTTGCCTTCCCGGGGCACACCTGGTTGACGCCGAAAGCATTTGCTTATCGCATGGTGAAGGACATAGCCGCTTTGACAGAAGCATATGTCCGGTTGATGACAAAACTTGAACAGCTGATCAAAAAGGGTTTGACGACGGTAATTTACACGGAATTGACTGATGTGGAATACGAGGTTAACGGGTTTTTGACGTATGACCGTGCAGAGTAGAAAGTGGACGTGGACACCGTGGAAGTGTGTCATCAGCGCTTGATCAAGGTTGGAGCCGGAGACCTTCCAGGCGGTATTTGAAGCAGTTATAATCAAGGCATCATCACTGGCGGGAAGAAGGATTGCATGAATATTTTGGTGACAAATGATGACGGCGTCGGCGCTCCCGGGCTGCTTGCACTGGTTAATTCCATGAAGGAACTGGGGAATGTATTTGTGGTCGCGCCTGACCATAATTGGTCTGCCTCTGGGCATGTGAAGACTCTGCACCGTCCGCTGCGGGCAAAACCAACCGAATTAGTGGATGGCACGCCGGCGTTGGCGGTGGATGGTGCACCTTCGGATTGTGTGGCGCTGGCTGTTTTGGGTTTGATTGTTGAGCCCATCCATCTGGTGGTATCTGGCATCAACCCGAACGCTAACCTGGGGCATGATGTCACCTATTCAGGCACGGTGACGGCTGCACTGGAAGCTGCTATTTGGGGTTTACCAGGTGTGGCAGTTTCGATCGACGCACCGGAAGGATTCACGGGGGCGTTGGATTTTTCAGCCGCAGCCCGAGTTGCCCAAACGGTGGTTCGAAATGTTCAAGAACACGGTATGCCGCCGCATGTGATTTTGAATGTAAATGTCCCTTACTTGCCCCTGGATGAAATAAAGGGCTATCACATTACCCGCCAGGGTTTGCGTATCTACAGGGACGTGCTGATCAAGCGCGAGGATCCACGCGGCAAACCTTACTACTGGATTGGCGGGGACGTGCCCACCGGTGTCCGCGAAGATGACACCGACGTTGGTGCGATGACGGATGGTTATGTTTCCGTTACCCCGATACACCTGGATTTGACCGCCCACCAGGTGATTGCTGAACTGGAAGAGTGGAAGTGGGGAGAAGGCATGAATGGATAATGAGTGATTAGGGAGTAGAGAGTAGTAATTTGTGATTTGGTTAAGACTATTACAATCTTTCTTTTACCTAACCATGGTCGACCTAATCACTAATCTCTGTCAACCTAATCACTAATCTCTGATCACTATTCACTAATCACTATTCACTATTCACTAATCGCCTCCCTGTGGTATAATCCCCTCCGCTGCGCAAACGCGCAGACAACTATCACACACGCTTTCTGACTGCACCTGGCGTGCCGCTGATCTCAGCGGTGCGGGCGCGGGATGACGAAAGCGGCGGCTAAACGCCAAGGAGAATACATGAGTACTGTTGTTTCCATGAAAGCTTTGTTGGAAAGCGGCGTCCATTTTGGTCATCGCACCAACAAGTGGAACCCATTGATGCGCCCGTACATTTTCACAGAGCGCAACGGCATCCACATTATTGACCTGCAACAAACGGTCAAAACCCTCAACGCCGCATACAATTACGTTCGCGACCTTTCCATGGCTGGCGGGACGGTTCTATTTGTGGGCACCAAGCGCCAGGCGCAGGAAACCATCAAAGAAGAAGCCATCCGCTGCGGTTCGCCGTATGTGACCGAGCGCTGGTTGGGTGGTATGTTGACCAACTGGAGCACGATCTTCCTACGCATCCAGGAACTAGAGCGTTTGGAGAAAATGCAAGAGACGGGTGAAATTCACCGTTTACCCAAAAAAGAAGGCTTGCTGATCCAACGTGAGGTTGTCCGTTTGACCACCCGCCTTTCGGGTATTCGCACCATGAAGAAACTTCCTGACCTGGTCTTCATCATCGATGTGATGCGGGAAGAAACCTGTGTCAAGGAAGCCAACAAGAAGGAAATCCCCGTGCTGGCGTTGGTAGATACCAATTGCGACCCGCGTGGTGTCGATTACGTCATCCCCTCCAACGATGATGCCATTCGCGCCATCAAGCTGCTGGTTGGCAAGATTGCCGACGCCGTCATTGAAGGTCGCTCCATGCGCAAGGATGAGATGAGCGAAGAGCAAGTTGAAGCCGCGGCATCTGTTGAAACCGTGAGCAAACCGCGTGCCCAGCACACGCCGACGGCACGTGTCGTGGATGAAGAAGTGGACTTGGATGACAAGGATTTGCTTGGCGATTCCACCCTGGCAAAACTCACCCCGCATGTGGAAGCTGCTGCAGTTGAACCAGAAGTAGTTGTTCCAGTTGTGGAAACTCCTGTGGCTGAACCAACCGTGGAACCTGCCGTAGAGACGGTGGTTGAAACCACCGAAATACCTGCAGAAGCGCCTGCTGATGAGCCGAAAACCGACGAAGATCCCCAGCCCTAATCTGGCTGTGACCTAATAACACAAAGGACTGAAGACGCATGGCAATATCGATTGAATTAATCAAGCAACTGCGCGAGCAGACAGGCGCTGGTATCTCGGCGTGTAAAGAAGCCCTTGAGCAGAATAATGGCGACATGAAAGCTGCCCTGGATTTCTTACGCGAAAAAGGTTTGGCAACCGCTGCCAAACGCAGCGAACGCAAAGCATCAGACGGTGTGATTGAGTTGTATAATCACGGTAATGGACGGGTGGGCGTGATGGTCGAAATCAATTGCGAAACCGATTTTGTGGCTCGCTCGGAATCCTTCCGATCTTTTGCTCATGAAATTGCATTGCAGATTGCTGCCAGTGCCCCGATGTTTATCAAGGAAGAAGACATCCCGGCGGAAGTGCTGGAACGTGAGCAGCGTATCGGCGAAGCCCGAGCCCGCGAGGAAGGTAAACCGGAAGCCATCATCCCGAAAATTGTCGAAGGCTACATAAATAAATTCAAGGACGAGATGGTCCTGATGCGCCAAGTCTACATCAAAGACGAATCCATCACCATTCAGCAGTTGTTCAACCAAACCATCGTCTCTATCGGAGAAAACATGGTTATCCGGCGCTTTGAGCGCTGGGCGCTGGGTGAAACCACCGCTGATCAAGAGTAAAACCCCAACCGGTCAACCGAACGTTGACCGGTTTTTTTTACCCGACAAAGGAGATGCCATGCAAAGTCTGAAATATCATCGCGTTCTGCTAAAACTGAGCGGGGAAGCCCTGGGTGTGGATGGCGGTACGGGCATTGACGCCCAAAAGTCCATGGACATTGCTCAACG
>DFYN01000134.1:9931-11303 GCA_002383615.1 Anaerolineaceae bacterium UBA4081 | reverse complement strand
ACGATGCGGGATATGGCTGAGGATATTGCGTACTTGCTGGACTCTTTGCAAATTGAGCAGGCAGTCATCGTCGGTCACTCCATGGGTGGATATGTCGCCCTGGCATTTGCGCATGCGTTTCCACACCGCTTGCTGGGTCTGGGATTGGTTGCTACACAAGCCAGACCAGATTCCACTGAAGGTCGGCAAGCGCGCTTGAAGAGCGCAGAGGAAGTCAGCCGTAAAGGTGTAAAAGTTGTTGCTGAAGCAATGCTTCCAAAACTTACCGTGCGAGAGGATGTGTCTTCTGCAATCTCAGACATCATTCTACGCACCCATCCTATGGGCATTATGTCAGTTTTGAGGGGCATGGCTGAACGAGAAGACGCCCAGGAATGGCTGTCGGAAATCACTGTTCCAACGGTTGTAGTTGCTGGTAGTCAAGATTTATTAATGCCGCTTGACCGCTCCAAGGAGATGGTCAGGCTTCTCAACCGGGCTTGGTTAGTGGAAATACCCAATGCCGGGCATATGCCGATGATGGAAGAGCCGCAAGCTGTGGCGGATGCCATCTTGGCATTATTGCAAAAAATTCACTTTTAGTTGTGAAGAAACCTGGAATAAAAACGGCTGGTGGAAACCAGCCGTTCATTATTTAAGGATAAATTTCATCCAACATGGGTTCGTAGAAACACCTACAGCCCCCTTCGTGTGAGCAGGTGATGTGAGGCAGTGTAGGCGCTTCATCCTTATTGTAAGTTCCAGAACCTTCTTTGCAAGCAGGGCAGGCATCGTCCGCAACCACCAGTCGTACACTAACCACCCGGTGATTTTCACGGAATTTCTTTAGGGCAGTCATGACGGTATTGCCCTCTGGGAGGTTAGTTCCACAGAAGGAACAATATGTGGCATCATCATTTGACAGTGAATGGCAATTTGCGCAAGTTTGCATAGCTGACCTCCCGGCTTGTTTGCGACATTATATACCAAAACGGTCGGATTGGTAATTGTTACAGAGAATCAATAAAAGCTGGAGCGATTTATTTCAACTTTTTTGAAGAGGAGGAGATTATTGAACTTCTGTACGCAAAGCGCCTGCTTCCAATCTGCTGCGGCGTAGCAAATTATTAATATGGGCAATCAAGACGCCGCTTGGCACCGGTTTAATCAGGTAATCGTCTGCGCCAGCATCCAGCGCTGCGGCAACCATACCCGGATTGTCTAATGCAGATAAGATAAGTATTGGCAGGTTGCTAAATTCGCGGATGGCTTTACATACTTCCCAGCCATCCATCTCAGGCATCATCAGGTCTAACAACACAATATCAGGTGTGTGTTCTTGCGCTAATGCGAGCCCTAAAGCTCCAGCATTTGCCGTCAGGATAGTTGCCTG
>DFYN01000134.1:2606-9816 GCA_002383615.1 Anaerolineaceae bacterium UBA4081 | reverse complement strand
GGAGAAAAAGGTCAGGTCCTCGACCATTTGGTGGGGAAGGGTTTTGATTGGTCGTTATGCCTGTTTTTCTGTGGTAGAATCTTGGATTTAACGGTTGATTTTAAAATTCCCGCTGGTAGCTATTTTCAGGCGGGTTACAAAGCACTTTATTTTCTGGAGGTTATGATGGCTGAGAAAAAATGGGTTTACCTGTTCCAAGAATTGGATCAGGCTGAGAAGTATGTCGGTGGCGGCTTGGAAGCTGCCCGTGGCTTGTTAGGCGGCAAAGGCGCCAACCTGGCTGAGATGACGCGCATTGGACTCCCCGTGCCGCCAGGATTCACAGTAACCACAGAAGCCTGCAACGCCTATCTGGCAGCGGGCAATGTGATGCCGGAAGGCAGCTGGGAGCAAATGCTGGCAGCATTGGCAGAAGTTGAACGACTCTCCGGCAAGAAATTTGGTGATGCTAAAAACCCCCTCCTGGTCTCCTGCCGTTCAGGCGCCAAGTTCTCCATGCCGGGTATGATGGATACTGTCTTGAATATCGGTCTCAACGATGAAACTGCTAAAGGCATGATTGAACTGACTGGCAATGAGCGGTTTGTTTACGACTCATATCGCCGCTTAATAGAAATGTTTGGTTCAGTCGTGCTGGGTCTCAGTGACGAACCCTTCGAGCATGCCCTCCTAACGCTGAAAGAACGCAAAGGCGCAAAAGTTGATACGGATCTTACCGCGGCTGACTTGAAAGAACTGATTGTTGAATTTAAAGCCATCATCAAGAAGCAATGGGGCAAAGATTTCCCGCAGCAACCGCTTGACCAACTGCGCCTGGCAACAGAAGCGGTCTTCCACTCCTGGAACGGCAAACGCGCCATTGATTACCGCCGTGCAACTGGTATTCCTGATGACCTTGGTACTGCAGTCAGTATTGTCACCATGGTTTTTGGAAACATGGGTTGGGATTCAGGCACCGGTGTGGCATTCACACGAGACCCGAACACTGGCGAGCGAAAAATGTATGGCGAATATTTGCTCAATGCCCAGGGTGAAGATGTGGTTGCAGGCATTCGCAACACAGAAAAAATTGAAAAGATGAAAGATGTGTTGCCGGAAGCATATCAGCAATTTATGGATATCTGCGCCAAGCTGGAATTGCATTACCACGACATGCAAGATGTGGAATTTACCATTGAACGTGGTCGGCTGTGGATGCTGCAAACCCGCAGCGGCAAACGCACATCGTTTGCAGAGGTTCGAATTGCTGTAGAGATGGTTGCCGAGGGGTTGATCACCAAACAGGATGCGGTTTTGCGTGTCACACCTGACCAGGTGGACGCCCTCTTGCACCCGCAATTTACTGCTGCTACCAAAGCAGCTGTTAAGAAGGAAGGTCGTTTCTTTGGATCCGGCGTGAATGCTTCACCTGGAGCTGCGGTTGGACGGGTTTATTTTGATGCAGATACGGCTGAGGCAAAGGGCAAAGGCGAAGGACAGAAAGTCATCATGGTCCGCCCCTTTACCAAACCGGATGACGTGCATGGCATGCTGGCTGCCCAGGGTATCCTGACCAGTGAGGGTGGCGCCACATCTCATGCGGCTGTGGTTGCCCGTCAGTTCGGTGTCCCTTGTATTGTCGGTGCATCCTCTATCACGATTGACCTTGAAAAGCGCCAGATGGAATGCAACGGGAAAATTGTCAAAGAAGGTGAGTGGATTTCTTTGGATGGCACCACTGGTGAAGTCTACCTCGGGCAAATTGAATTAACCGCTGTCGCATTGGAAGAACAGAAAGAATTAACCACTTTATTGAGCTGGGCTGATTCCTTCTCCCGCCTGCAAGTATGGGCTAATGCAGATTACCCGAAGGATGCCCGCCGCGCGCGTGCATTTGGTGCGGTTGGTATCGGTCTGTGCCGCACAGAGCACATGTTCTTTGAGCCGACTCGCTTGCCGATTGTTCAGCGCATGATTTTGGCAAAGACCAGCGAAGAACGGACTCTTGCCCTCAATGAATTGCTTCCGTTCCAGCGTGCCGACTTCGACGGCTTATTTGAAGCCATGGATGGCTATCCGGTCATTATTCGCTTGATTGACCCGCCCCTGCATGAGTTCTTGCCGTCTGAAGAGAGCCTGTTGGAAGAAGTCATCACCATGCGGGTTAAGGGCGAGAGCAAGGGTCTGGCTGAAAAGGAAGCGATGCTTTCCAATGTACGTGGTATGCATGAGTCCAACCCAATGATGGGTTTGCGCGGTGTGCGATTGAGCATTGCCATGCCCGAAATTGTTGAGATGCAAGTGCGCGCCATCTTTGAAGCCGCTGCTGACTGCACCCTTCGCAAGATTGTGGTCAAGCCTGAAGTGATGATCCCGCTAACCGGAACAGTCAAGGAACTGGAATGGATTCAACCACGCTTGATTGAGATTGCCAAGAAGGTCATGGAAGAAAAGAAAGTCCAGTTCTCTTACAAGTTTGGCACAATGATTGAAATCCCGCGTGCCGCAGTAACCGCTGCTGAAATTGCGAAAGTCGCTGAGTTCTTCTCATTTGGTACGAATGACCTGACCCAGATGACCTTTGGTTACAGCCGTGATGATGCAGAGCGCTCCTTCCTGGTCAAATATGTGGAATTGGGCATTTTACCCAAGAACCCGTTCCAAACCATTGACCGTGAGGGCGTAGGTCGTTTGATGAAAATGGCTGTGGAAGATGGTCGCAGCGTTCGCCCGGACCTGGAAGTGGGTATTTGCGGTGAACATGGCGGCGACCCTGCGTCGATTGAGTTCTGCCATATGATTGGAAACAATTATGTGTCTTGCTCGCCATTCCGTGTACCTGTTGCACGCCTGGCGGCTGCACACGCTGCCATTAAGCATAGTACCGGGAAAGAAAACACTGATAAGTAAGCCTGGTTAATTTCTGAACAAGATCGCCTGCCGTGGTTAACACGGCAGGCGATTTATTTACTTATCAACGTTGCAAGGTTTTCTGAAAACTTGACCGGACAAGCTAAAGAATGGATATAATCAATACGTTGCCCTTATGATCATCGTATGGAGGAAACACGTATGGCAGAAACGACACCTGAACTGCTTGAAACCCCTGCAACAACCCCTACGCCTACAAGTTATGGTCTAAAACGCAGCCTGGGTCTTTGGGATATCTTGATGATTACCGTAATGGGAATTAGCCTGGCATTCACCGGGTGGCTGCCTTTTTCCACTTTAGCGGGTATGTTCCCGACCGCNNGATTACGTGACCTCCAGCAGGATTCTTTCACCTTTTTTAGGCTTTGTTGCCTCGTGGATCCAGACGATGTTCCTGGCATTGCTGGCAGGTGGATTGGCTGCCTGGACTGCCCAGTCGGCTGTGCCTACCCTGGCTCAATCACTCGGTTTTCTGCTGGGTAATGCGGGTTTAATCACTTTAGCATCATCAATCGCTGAACCGGCAACCGCATCATTAATCATGGTGCTGATCCTGGTGTTGGCATTCGGACTGGCTTCCCTCGGACATCGTGAAATTCGATTGGTTTTANNGCTGTTCGTGATGGCTGGAACCTGGCGCTTGGTTCCGGCACATTTCAACAGGTGTTGGTGGATGCGAAGTCATTAGCTATGCCGACGACGCCTAACCCCGGTCTGGGTGCAATTGTAGGCGTGGTTCTGAGCCTGGGAATTTACTTTGGCGGTTTCTTGCCTTCACAATTGGCAGGGGAGACCAAAAAGGCTGGTCGCAACCTGTCGCTTGGCAGCTTACTGGGCATCATCCTGGTGTGGGCGCTGATACTGGTAGCCATCATCTTTACACAACGTCTATTTACCGCTGAATGGTTGACGTCTGAAGCATATATATTCCAAAACTATCATTTTGGCATGCAGTTACCCTGGATTAATTTTTATGCTGGCATTGCCAATCAACAGCCGGTTTTAGTTATCTTGACTTCGGTTGGATGGTTGGTAGCCTTCGTTGCCATGATTCAGATGTTGTTAATGGCTGCCAGCCGGTCAATTTGGGCTTGGTCTCAGGACGGGTTAACGCCATCCTTTGTTGGGCTGCTGCATAAACGAGAGAAGACACCCTTGATTGCGTTATTTATCGCCGGTCTTGTGGCAATTTTGGGTGGTTTGGCTGCCCTGTTAAATGCTGCCTGGATACCCCAGCGATTGTTTGTCTGGGTGGTGGCTGCCTCACAATTAATCCCGGTTCTTGCTTTGATTATTTTACCTTTCAAAGACCGCGAATTGACTGACCATGCTGGCGGAATTTTTGCGTTTCGCCTCCTGGGTATTCCGTTCATCAGCCTGGCGGGCATCATCTCCTTGTTATTCCTTGTGGTTGTCCTGGTGGGACCTTTTCTCCTGGATATCGTGCCAGCGAAGGTGATGACGAACCAGATCTATTTGCTGGTTGGACTCGCCGGCACCGGCGTGCTTTGGTTCATTGTGCGACTGTTAATCTTACGCAGGTCTGGTACAAAATTGAAGGACAAAATAAAGTACTTGCCTGAAGTTGACTAAATATTTACCATGCCCTCATCAACTGATGAGGGCATTATTGTGGCAGTTTGCACAACTGCGTGCAAGCGAACAAGCTTTTTGGTATAATCCGATTGTTTGAGTAATTTAGTCAATTTTATCGCCACAATTACGGCGGAATTGTCATTGGAGTAGACATCGTATGGACTCAAAAGAATACCTAAATCTCTATCATCAAATGGTGGTCATTCGCCGCCTGGAAGAGCGTGCAGAGGAGTTGTATCAACAAGGAAAAATTGGTGGTTTTCTCCATCTCTACATTGGTCAAGAAGCAGTCAGCACCGGGTTGATATCAGCCCGTCAACCTCAGGACAGGGTTATCACGGCATATAGGGATCACGGAGTTGCGATCAATTGTGGTATCACGGCACGGGAAGTGCTCTCTGAATTACTGGGTAAGGTCACCGGCACTTCACACGGTAAGGGCGGCTCTATGCACCTGGCAGATGTGACCAAGAACTTCTGGGGAGGTCACGCCATTGTCGGATCCCATCTGCCGCTGGCTTCCGGTCTCGCTTTAGGGGATAAGTACCAGGGAAATAAAGCAGTCACCATCTGTATGTTTGGTGACGGTGCGTCCAATATTGGATACTTCCATGAAGCGCTCAACCTGGCAAAAGTATGGACATTGCCTGTGTTGTGGGTGGTCGAAAATAACCAATACGGCATGGGTACAACCGTTGAGCGTGCATCGGCGGTCAGTGATATTCGCCGCAAAGCGGATGGCTATGACATGCCGAATTTTGAAGTTGATGGAATGGACATCATGGCAGTCCGTGAGATTGCATTGCGACTGATTGAGGAAGTCCGTGCCGGTAGCGGTCCACAATTCCTGGAAGTCCATACTTACCGCTTTGTGGGTCATTCCATGGGTGACCCGCAGCGTTATCGCAAGGCGGAAGAAGTTAAGAAGTGGGAAGAGAATGATCCCATCGGGATATACCGCCTCTTCCTTACAAAAAAGAAACTTGCCAAAGAATCTGACCTGGATGCACTCGACGATCAAGCAGCAGCCGAAATCGAAGATGCTGTGCAATTTGCAGAAGCAAGCCCGGAACCGGGTCCGGAAGAACTCTTTAGAAACATTTACGTTGAGGAATAGGGAGACACACAATGCCAAAAATTACTATGCGCGAAGCAATCTCTCAGGCGTTGTGGGAGGAAATGGAGCGGGACCCGCAGGTCTTCATCATGGGTCAGGAAGTTGGGGTTTGGGGTGGCTCATATGCTGTGACCAAAGGTTTTTATGACCACTTTGGACCTGAGCGTGTGCGGGATACACCCATTTCGGAATCGGCAATTATTGGTGCAGCCATTGGCTCTGCCCTTACCGGGCTGCGACCTGTGGCAGAATTAATGACCATCAATTTTGCTTTTTCCGCCATGGACCATATCGTCAATGAGACAGCCAAATTGCACTATATGTTTAACGGACAGATGGTTTTACCGCTGGTGATTCGTACTGTGGGCGGTGGTGGGCGGCAGTTGGGTGCGACCCACTCACAGACACCCGACGCCATCTTTGCCCATTTCCCCGGACTGAAGGTAGTTGCACCTGGAACACCTGCAGATGCGAAGGGTCTCCTCAAGGCAGCCATTCGTTCCAATGATCCGATATTTTTTATTGAACATGCCACGCTTTACCAAGCCCGTGGCGAAGTACCTGAGGGCGATTATATTGTTCCAATCGGCAAATCCACTGTTCAGCGTCCGGGAAAAGATGTCACTATTGTGACATATAGTAAGATGTTGGAACTTTCCCTAAAAGCAGCCGACCAGTTATCTAAAGAGGGCATTGAAGTGGAGATTGTAGATTTACGCTCCCTGCGTCCCCTGGATATGGAACCGGTCATAACGTCTTTCAAGAAAACGAACCGGGCAGTGATTGTGGAAGAAGGTTGGAAATCATTCGGGGTCGGGGCTGAGGTGATGGCAAGGATATATGAGCAGGCATTTGATTACGTGGATGCGCCTATTCTGCGAGTGGCTCAGAAGGAAGTACCCCTGCCTTACAACCGAAAGCTTGAGCAAATGGCGCTACCCCAGGTTGAAGATATTATTAATGCCGTCAAGGAGGTGCTGCCATGAGTGAAACGGTCATGATGCCAAAACTTGGCTTTGACATGGCTGAAGGGACACTGGTCAGGTGGGTAAAAGTTGAGGGTGAAGCCATCAAGAAGGGTGATGTTTTGGCTGAAATTGAGACGGATAAAGCCACAGTGGAGGTAGAATCCCCCTTTACCGGTACAGTTCTGCGTCATTTGGTTGAGTCGGGCGCTGTAGTGCCAGTATCGACGCCGATAGCCATAATTGGGGATCCAGGAGAATCCGTTGAGGTTGTTACGGTTGACGTATCCCAACAACCTGTCAGCCAGCCGGAACCTGACCTTCAGGTACCAAAAGTGGAAACCGAACAAGCGCCTCCTCCCATTATGACGAGTGAAGGTCGTATAGCTGCAACGCCCCTGGCAAAAAAAGTTGCGGCAGAGCAGAGGGTAGATTTAAGCCAGGTGCGCGGGAGCGGACCGCAAGGGCGCATTACCCGCAAAGACGTGGAAGCCGCATTGAAGGTTACTCCGGTGGTTTCTCCAGTTGCAGGGTTGCCGGTTGCACCTGCCATTGTTGCTGCTCCCACGGGTCCCGACCAGCGGGTACCGCTGGATAAACTCCGGTTGGCTATTGGACGACG
>DFYN01000134.1:0-2600 GCA_002383615.1 Anaerolineaceae bacterium UBA4081 | reverse complement strand
AATGATTTTATTGTGAAAGCGGTTGCGCTTTCTTTACGCGAATTTCCAACCATCAACGCCTCTATTGATGGAAGCGACCTGATCTTACATTCACATGTAAATGTTGGTGTGGCTGTAGCAGTTGAAGGTGGTTTGTTGACGGTCGTGGTCAAGGATGCAGATGTCAAACCTCTCCGCCAAATCTCGAGTGAAGTAAGAGAGATGGCTGCCCGTGTGCGCTCTGGCAAAGTCCGTCCGGAAGATATCGAAGGGTCCACATTCTCGATTAGCAACCTGGGGATGTTTGATGTTGAGTCCTTTGTTGCGATCATCAATCCCCCGGAGTCGGCTATTCTGGCGGTCGGTTCAGTCCAACCCACACCGGTTGTGGTGGATGGTGTGATAGGGGTGGCACAGGTGATGAGGGTGACCCTATCGGCGGACCACCGCGTGACAGACGGCGCAGAAGCAGCCAGGTTCCTTCAAGTGCTTGCAAAATATCTTGAAACCCCGCTGCGTTTAGTTATATAGATCAATAAACCAAATCCCCGCCGAAGTTGGCGGGGATTTGGTTATTAGGGCAATTCGTAAATCTTCCGGTAAATTTCAAAGTTCTCATAAATCCGCATCACATACTGACGGGTTTCATCAAAGCGGATACATTCCACGAACAGGTCAGGGTCGCCCTTAGCCAACTCCTGCCAGATGGCAGCATTTCCTGGTCCACCATTATAACCAGCTGTGGCAGCCATATAATCTCCACCTAAATAATTGACCTGCCGAGACAGGTACCGCGCTCCAAGACGGATATTGACCAAGGGTCGGTACAGATCATTCGCAGTGTAATTGTCTGGATAGCCCATATTCGCGGCAACTTCAGCCGCTGTAGCAGGCATCAACTGCATCAAACCCCGTGCGCCGGCTGCAGAAGTGATAGCTCCATCAAACAGGCTTTCCTGCCGTATCAAGCTCAGCAAAACCAGTTCAGATATGCCCTCATCTTTGGCAGTTGGCAATACCAACTCACGGTAATACACGCCAAAGCGTATATGGTTGAAGAAGACCGGTGCATCCAGGGTGCCTGCATCGCTCAGACCCGCCAGGGTGAGTATCTGTCGACTGGCTAATATGGCAGATCGGTATAATCCCAGGTCGACCATGTTGTTCATTAACCGATAGGTCTGGACTGGGTCGTACTGAACGATCTGCCGCAAGGTTTCAAATTCTGTCCGAGCCAGGTCCAATTCGTCCAGTTTCAAGAATGCCATGCCGCGTAAATAGTATTCATTGGTTGCCAGGTCGCCGATTCCATCGAGGCTGACATCATCAGCAATTTGGAAAC
Organism: Anaerolineaceae bacterium UBA4081; assembly: GCA_002383615.1. Classification (GTDB taxonomy): domain Bacteria; phylum Chloroflexota; class Anaerolineae; order Anaerolineales; family Anaerolineaceae; genus UBA4081. Next base: position 1,279 of record DFYN01000134.1, on the reverse strand, counting down.
GCTTGCGCAACCAGGCTTCTGCCTCAGGGCGCTCTTGATTCAAATCGTAACCCAAATTGATTGTGGCGCTGGTTGTATACGGTTTGCGTCCGTCCAGAATATCCTGGGCGCGCTCACTGTAATAGCCGGTAGGATCTTCCAAAGCCGCACGTTGATACCATTCACGTGCCTGTCCATTGTCGCCCTGGGCGTCAAACACCTTGCCCACCCACAGACTGGCAGACGCCCGATCCTCTGGCTGGGTACCCAGGACAAGCACACGTTGGAACAAGGTCATTGCAGCCGCTAGATTGCCTTGCCGATAATGGGTAATGCCAGCCAGGAATAAAGCCCTGTACGCCGAATCCGAAGACGGGTATTCGTTGAATACCCTTTCCCAGGTGGCAGCTGCTTCATCCAACTGATTATTTCTTTCATATATTCTGGCTGCCTGGAAGAGGTAGCCAGGGGCTTCAGGGGCAGTGGGCAGGGCAGCCACAAAATCCAACAGTGTCTGAGCGCCTTCTGGATATTGGTCCAGACCAAACCATTGGGTGTAAGAAATTTCGTCGTAGGCAGCAGCATACCAGCGGTCACCGGGATGGTCATGGATAAGGGTGCGCCATTCCTCAATTGCCTGATTGAGCAGGTCAACCGATTCAGGTGTATCCAGGCTGGAGGTCGTCCCATCTGGAATTGCCATCATGTACAGGCTCAAGCCACGATAATAATGGGCGGTGCCGTCATGTTCAGGGGTATCAGCCAGGTAACGGGTGAAGGCATCCATTGCGAGCAAATATTGACCGGCGAAGTAATCTACCAACCCGCGGTTGAGTTCATTCACGGGTTGATTGTTCTCTACTAAAGTTACCAGACCCGAATATGTATCATAAGCGCGGGGAAAATTTTCGACAGAGTCGTTGAAACGGGCATACGCCTGTTCTGGCATATCCAGGCTCAAGTAAATCTGCCCCATCAGCAGGTTGGCTTGCGCCCTCTGGTAATCATCACTACTGGTTTCATATGCCTGTTGATAAAGCCGGAGGGCGTTGGTGGTGTCGCCCATGGCGGTGTAAGCCCGTGCAATATTCAGCCTGAGGGTTGCTGGATTTTTTACACCCGGTGAGGCAAGAGCAGCTTCATAAGCAGCTATGGCTGACGGTGAATCTTGAGCAGCCAGGTAGGCGTCGCCTTTCAACTCGTAAATGTAGGCGTCCAATTTTCCAGGCTGTAGCTCAAGGTAGCGCTGAAATAATTGTGCAGCGCTCAGGTAATCACCCGCTTGCATCGCGCATTGACC
>DFYN01000169.1 GCA_002383615.1 Anaerolineaceae bacterium UBA4081 | reverse complement strand
GGGGATGATACCCCCTCCGGGGGTGCAAAAACCGTGACCCCACAAGGGGGATGATACCCCCTCCGGGGGTGCAAAAACCGCGACCCCACAAGGGGATGATATCCCACAAGGGGATGATATAATCTCAGTGCCGATGGTGGGAATCGAACCCACATACCTCACGGTACACGATTTTGAGTCGTGCGCGTCTGCCAATTCCGCCACATCGGCTGGCACGGTACAGTATATCCAATCTTACCTGAAGGGTCAAGGTATCATCATGCGCCTAGGAATCATTGGTCTACCCCAATCTGGCAAAACAACCCTGTTTAACGCACTGACACGCGGCACCCAGCCGACGGGCGCTGGCAGCGGCAAGATGGAAGTTCACACAGCAGTGGTGGATGTGCCGGATGCGCGCGTCGACAAGCTCTCGGAGATGTTCCTGCCGAAAAAGACCGTTTATGCCAAAGTGACTTATACCGATATTGCCGGGCTGGACGGTTCGGCAGGCAAAAGCGGCATCAGCGGAACCCTGCTCAATCACCTGACCCAGATGGACGGGCTGATTCACGTGGTGCGCTGCTTTGAAGATGACAATGTGCCTCATCCTTCAGGCAGCGTGGACCCCTTACGTGATATTGCTTCCATGGACAGCGAATTCCTGCTCAACGATTTGATCGCCGTGGAACGAAAACTGGAAAAATTGAATGAGGAGAAAAAGAAAGGCGCCGGGCGCGACAAAGGACTGATAGAGCGCGAACTGGAACTTTTCACCCGTTTTCATGCGGCGCTGAGCGCTGAAACCCCGCTGAGGGATATTGCCATTGACGCCGAAGAGGATAAACTGCTGTCGGGTTTTGGTTTCCTCAGCCGCAAACCGATTTTATTGGTGCTTAACCTGGCGGAGGGGCAGTCCGCTCCTGAACTCACCTATGCCCATCAACACGCCATGGTGGTAGCGCTGCAAGCGCGGCTGGAAATGGATATTGCCCAGCTGCCGCCGGATGAGGCGCAAGCATTCCTGGCAGAGTACGGCATTGAAGAGCCCAGCCTGAACCGGATGATCAAGTTGTCGTATGACTTATTGGGGCTGGAATCCTTCTTTACCGCGGGGCAAGATGAATGCCGGGCGTGGACCATCCGGCGGGGCGCCACTGCGCCGGAAGCAGCCGGTGAAATTCATACGGATCTGCAAAAAGGCTTCATCCGGGCTGAGGTGGTGGCGTACACTGACCTGATGGCGCTGGGCAGTTTGGCGGAAGCCAAAGCCAAAGGCAAGCTGCGCCTGGAGGGTAAGGAGTATATCGTCAAGGACGGCGATGTGCTCAATATCAGGTTTGCATTGTAGAGATTAGAGAGTAGAGAACAGAGAGCAGGTCGTACATATGACCTGCTCTTATTTTTCTCATTCCATCTTTCATAAACTTCTCTTGCTAAAAATAACACCTTAGAGAGCAATGTTCGACCTGCTCTCTAATTTCTATTCTCTGCTCACTAACTCACTGCCCCAATTTGCCATGCCAGGCGCTTTCCAATGCGGCAAAATCAACGCGGGAGGTCAGTTCGATGGAGAGGGGTGTTACAGATACCAGCCGTTCAAACTTGACCGCGTCTATGTCACTCATGGGCGTACTGTTATCACGGTTAAAGGTCAGCTTGCCGCCTACTTCNNCGGGTTAACCGCCAGGGGGTGTCAACCGTGGCTTCAATGGGTACATCCAGTTTCAGGACATCCACATCCGCCGGTTGGGCATGTTCAAGCATCAGGCGGGCAAACATCTGGGTGAAGTGCGCTGCTGCCGAGAAATCCACTTCACGTGAATACTTGAGGTACTCTGTATTGACATTCGCAAGCTCCAACGAGACCGCCACCGCCGGAATGCCCCAAGAAGCCGCTTCCAATGCCGCTCCTACGGTACCAGAGATGGTTACCGAAGTGCCTATATTTTCGCCATAATTGATGCCGGACACCACCAGGTCGGGGCGGGTGGGTAATAATTCCAGCAGGCTGTGTACCACTGCCTGGGCAGGGGTGCCACCCACCGCATATACTGACCAATCCTGTTCCTTGACGTGCAGGGTTTGGAAATGGATGTGACCGTCGGAGGTTACCGGTTGACTGCGACCTGTACCGGAGGATTGATTGAGGGGCGCAGCCACGGTGACGTAGCCGAGGGCAGACAGCGCTTCAGCGGCTGCCCACAAGCCGGGCGATTGAATGCCGTCATCGTTGGTGAGGAGGATTTGGAGTAAGTTGTCTTTCATAGCCTGCCTTATCGTAGGGATACGGCTGCAATTGTAACTTATTCCGCGTTATTAGCCAAATGGAGGAACAGGGGATGGAGGAACAGGGGATGGGAAAATAACAGTTATACCCATCCGCGCTTTAGGTACAAGTCGAAACCAGCCTTTAAGGCAGCCTGTACTTGCGTCCGCAAAGATTCATCCCACTTTTTGATATGAAAACAAGATTTACCCTTAAGTAACCGTAGTAATTCTGGGGCAAACAGGATTTTTACCTCAACATCCACATAAACCGGCATAAAATAGAAACCAACATAACTCTTCTGGATGATGGCGCCGGCGAAGAAAACCTCGCTGCGTTTACGCCCTTCTATCTCAAGTGGTTTAAACGACCACAGGTCATAATAACCAGGCTCGTCCCGCTTGGGCATAAGGGGCGGTTGGTAAGCGCTTAACAGGTCATGAAGCGCCAGAAAAACGGTTTCTTTATTGTCCATCTTAAGTTTTACATGACTGCGCCGGGAAGCCCAGCCTCGAAAATCAGCAATTCACGCACCATGCCTTCCAGGCGATCGGGGTTGGCAGCCTCGCGCAGATGAGCCACTTTTTCAGCTGGCAGGGTCGTTTCAATTTGCTTTAGGAGCGCTTCAGCACGCTGCTTATAGACAAATGTACTGGCAGGGTGCTGGAAGGGGATAAGCGCAAGTGCATAAGCTCGCTCCGCTTGCCCTTCGCGATTCCAAATGGTGGCATACCGCACGCACAAATTGAGAGTCATGGGCAAAGCGCGAGTACGCCAGGTTATTGCCAACGCTTCGCCGTAGTACTGCCGCGCAGCTGTCAGGTCTCCCAGTTGATAGGACGCATCACCCAGCGAATCCAATACATTGGCAAGCAAAGCCTTGGCGTCCAATTCGCGTGCGAGTGCCAGGCTCTCCAACAGCATATTCTTGCCCCGCTCAACATCCCCTACCTCAACGGCGACTAATCCGATATTGTTTAACGCCCGGGAGATTTTCCCAAGGTTGCCAAACTGGCGGAAGATGCGCAGGCTTTCTTCAAACAAACCCAGCGCTTCAACTCGCTTGCCCTGAGAGTAACGAACCGCTGCCAGGTTGTTGATGACCTCAGCCGCCTGGAAGAGGTCGCCTTCCGCCTGATAAATTGCCAGACTTTCGCGGCGGTGCTTTTCTGCGTCTGAATATTTACCCTGCGCTCGCAAAGTTGAACCAATTTTCTCCAAAATAAAGGCACGGTCCAGTCTGGTGCCATGCTTTTCAATTATAGGCAGGGCTGAGCGTGTGGCTATTTCGGCTTCCTCAGCCTGTCCGAGCTGCGTCAGGAATTGGGCAAGGTAACCTAGCGCCAGACCATAGGCTTGCCACCCGGGGTGGTCGTCTGGAGGGGGGGGAGCCGCCTCAATATGCTCAACGGCATAAGTTAACTCGGCAGCGCTCTCTTGCAGCCAACCACGGCTGAGGTAAAACTGGAACAGGACGCTGTAAAACTGATTCAAGCGGGAATAATTACCGCTATCCACTGCCCAGGTCCAGGCTGCCCGGATGTTTTCAATGGAGGATTCAATATCCGCCAGGATTTGAGGCTCATTTGGACCGCGGATCGCTTCAACTTGTTCAGAAAGCAGCGAGGTATAGTAGGTGCAATGCCGATCTGCCAATTCCGAAGAGTCAAGGCTGACTTCAGCCAGTTTGGATTGCAAGTAGCTGCGCAGCAAGGCATGCAGCCGGTAGCGGTCGCCCGGCAGTCGATGCAGCATCAATTTGCCCAATAAGGCATCCAGGAAGAAGAGTGACACCCCCGCAACTTGTTGGGCTGCCGCCTGGCTGAAAGGTCCGTTGAACACCGAAAGCGAGGTCAACATGGTTTGCTCGCCCTTGCTCAACATGGACCAAAATGAGTCAAATACCGCATCCACTGTCAGGGGCGGGAGGTCTGCTCCCTCAGGCTGGTGGGATTTTAGGAGCGCCAGGCTGTTTTTGAGGGATAAGGCAATGGCTTTGACGCTGAGGGTTGCAACCCAGGTGGCAGCCAGTTCGATTCCCAATGGGTACCCCTGGACAATCTGGCAAATGCGTCCAATGGCAGTTTCATCTTCCTTGTCTGGCATGAAATCAGGTTGAATTCGTTGACTGCAAAAAATAAACATCTGGACTGCGCTAAAACTGCGCAGGGGTGCAGTATTTTCGGGATGTGGGTAATTGAGCCCCACGATTTCGTAGTCCGCCTCATCAGAGACGCCGATAGGTGCGCGGCTGGTGACCAGCAGGCGGACTCCCGGCGCCAGCGCCAGAATTTGCTGGATGAAGTCGGACGGCGGCTGATTGGCATTCAGGTGGTCAAGGATTAATAACATTTCGCGTTCACGCAACGCAGCCAACAATTGTGTCTCAGGCGAAACCGGGCTGGAAAGAATCAGACCCAACGCTTCTGCAATGTGCATTGCCATATCCCGGCTGCCGGGCAAATCTGAGAACGCCAGGAAGAAAATCCCATCCCGGAACTGTCCGGATAGTTCTGAAGCAGCCTGGACAGCCAGGCGCGTTTTTCCAGTGCCGCCTGCCCCATGTAAAACAACCAGGCGGCGCTTTTGCAGCAATTGCTTAATTTGGACCAGCTCACGCTCAAAGCAATAAAAACTGGTGCTATAAATGGGCATAAACAGGGGCGGCGTGGTGGGTAATTCTGCCAGCGTGCGCCCCAACTCCAGCCCTGCGTAACCAGGGTGCAGCTGCCAGCCGGTAACCTGACCCGATAACAACCGATTATCTACCAGGTAACGCAAACCGCGTTGTATATTGGCAGGTTTTCCCCCCGTTTGGCGGTGCAGCCAGGTGATAAAGGTCCAATCCGCTTCCCACCCCAGCACCTGNNATGCCGGTCAGATTGTCTGGAAATTCCCGATTGGCTGGATCGCCTCGCACAAACACCAAACCAACCCGGGTTCTGGGCATGGTAAAGTAAATCCGTTGCAATAATGCCATTGTCATGGCATCCACGTTGGCTGAGTCATCCAACAAAATTAACAATCCCGACTGACCTTTGGTGATGAGTTGGTCTGCCATGGCATTGAGGAAGGCGTTTTCGTCCACCAGGTAGGATGGCAGGTCCTTCCAACCTAACAGGGCTTCGTTAAGTGCGCCGCCGAAACGGTGTTTGAGCGCCGGTGAACCGCTGATGGGTAAGACAGCATAGCCCAGCAATCGTGCGTAACGGCGGGCTTCATGCAGCAAGCGAGTGCGCCCCATGCCGGAGGTCGAGTGGATGGCAACCGCATTGTGGTCGCCTTCGGGCAGGTTCTTCAGGAAGATATTTAAGGCTTGTAAGGCGTTTTCACGCTCAATAATTCGTTGGGGAGCGTCCAGGGCTTTACGGACAACCGTTTCACCGATATCGGAACTGACAATCATGCCACGACCGCTGCGTTTCGCCAGGTAATGGCGCCTGTCAGCCGTTTCGAAGAGTTCGGCAGCTGTCAATCCATCCCTCGGGTAGGCAGCCACACCGACGCTAAGAGTCAGTGTGATGGGTGGTTTGCCTGCAAAAGCGCTGGAGCGAATTTGGTCCAGGATGCGGTCCGCCAGGGCGACTGCTTGAAGCAGGTCAGCATCCTCCAACAGGATGAGGAACTCATCTCCACCGTAACGGAAGACGCTGTCCCCACTGCGTACAATTCGCAGCAAGCGGGCGGCAAATTCACTCAAGACCTGGTCGCCGCGGGAATGCCCAAAGGCGTCATTAACCGTCTTGAAGTAATCAATATCAATTAACAGGAGGGAAAGCGGGCGGTTTTGG
>DFYN01000115.1 GCA_002383615.1 Anaerolineaceae bacterium UBA4081 | reverse complement strand
GGCAGAATTGTGGCACGCGACGAGTCCGGTGTGCTGATCGAAGCCTTCTTCAATCGAGATGACCTGCCCTTTCACGGCATCATCTTGCAAAGCAACGACCGGTTTCTCGAACGGTATTTCAAGGATCGCTGGTACAACATATTCGAAATTCACGATCGCACTGACAACCGCATCAAGGGCTGGTACTGCAACATCACCAAACCAGCCGAGATTACACCCGGTAAGGTGGCTTATGTGGACCTGGCACTCGACCTGTTAGTTTATCCCAATGGCGATTATCTCATCCTGGATGAGGAGGAGTTCCAACAATTAGGCTTGAATGATGGGGAGCGAGAAAACGCCGAAAGGGCACTGGAAGCTCTGATCCAGTGCGTCATAGAAGACAAATTACCAAACCTTGTGGCGTGAGCCCAGGTCTTTTGATCGCATGGCACAGAAAGCAGCCTTCCGATAAAGGAAGGCTACTTAAGTTAATCCAGGTGTGTTGTTTTTAATACTGGAAATTTGAGAAGATATCGGAGAAGGGAACCAGGCAAAGGGGCGCTGAAATCGCGCCGACGAGGATCAATACGCCGATACATAATCCGATCAGGCTGAAGGCGATATTGATCCATCCGAGGATCATGCCCCAGTTTGCCATGCCAAGACCAGTGATCCTTCCTGCGCTCTGGTTAATTTCCTTTTTTGCCATACCGCCGGTAATGATTGCCGCAATGGCACCCAACAGCGGGACAATGAAGAAACTGGCAATCCCAGAGAGCAAGCTGATCACGGCAAGTGTGGAAGATTGTGAACCATAATTTGGGGGTGGGGTTTGATAATTCTGATACGACATAGGGTCTCCATTCATAAATTAACAATGACTCAAAAATAAACAACCTAATTGTAACAAGCCAACTTCAGCTATTAGACCTCAGTGTTCTCCTTGTGAGCCACCAGATGATCCAGATCGCCAGAAGCAGCAACACAATGCCAACCACAACCGGCAGTAGAATAGACAGCAATGATAACGTGGTTGAAACCACATCTTCCGCCAGGCTGACCGGGACATCTCCCAGGCCGGCAGTCGTGGCTGTAATCGCGGGACGAACTGCCGCCGCCTTGACCACATGCACCGTGCCAGCCACCAGCAGCCCTGCAGCAATCGAGATGATCGGGTGGATATCCGTGATTGTCTTTGCACTGGCTGCAAATAAAATCGCGCCGGCTGTCGGTCGAATAAAGGTCTGCACAGCATCATTCACATGGTTGACCGCGGGAATTTTATCCGCAAAGAACTCAACCAGCGATAAAACAGCCAGCAACCCAATGATCCACCAGGATTCCATTGCCTTCCAGGGTTCCGAAAGGACGATCAGATCCGTGAAACGAGCCAGCAAAGAAACAATTAATAATGGAATATAGGCATTCAATCCTGCGCTGGCAGATAAGCCAAACGCTGCTAAAATATCCATTCCTTTTCCAATCCTTTCACTTCCAGTCTTAACCTAATTATAGTCATAATTTCTCACAAACTAAAGCCGCTCCACGTACCTGTCCAGAGGTAACGAAACAGGTCAATGGCACCAATCTGCGCCAGTGCGATCAGGTAACCAGCCAAAATCGGGTTGACCAACTGCCTGAATTGCGTATAAGTGTTTTCCAATTTGGCAATCATCACAAAAACCATGCTGTAAACGGTCATCAACAAGCCCAACACACCTGCTGCGCTCAACAGAGCAAGCACATAAAGCACCCAGGGGATCTCCACAACCACCAGCACATCGACCAGTGCAGCCAGCAAGATCAGCCCGCCAACCTGGCGGTAATTACCCAAAGCAGAATCATCCTTCCAGGTATTGAACATGGTCTGGATGAACGCAGGATAGAGCACCGCAGAAACTGCCAGACCCATCCCCGTCCCGGTGATCAACCTGGTCAGGTTTGTCGTCTCGTAAACTGCATCAACCATTGGCGTAAGCATCAAGAACGAGTTGACACCGTCCAGCGCCCACGCCAGCGCCATCAAGCCAAATAAAACGAAGGCTGGGAACGGCGGCATTTTTCCCTTTTTCCCCTGGCTAAACTGGTACACCATCCCCAGCAAGGCGCCCAGAAACATCCCGGAACACCGTGCACACAGCGGCATCGGACGATCATGAATATGATACGCCCGTACGCTGATTCGGTGACAGACTGCATAGCCAACTGCGTCTGCCTTACCCAGGATCCCATCCGGCGTCAGGAACAACCACACCACCGTCAAGAGGACCGCCAGCGCCAGCAGAATCCAGCGCAGCCTGGTGTGGGATCGAGAAACGGATTTTGACTCATCCATGTTTTCTGTCACTGCTGTTCCTTCGTCAGGAAATGACATAATGTCACTCCCTCATGCCTGATATACGAAAAAGTCCTCAAAAAGTAGCAAGCATCCCAGCACGAACTCGATTGGCACCGGGATGTTGATTATCCTATCAACTCTGCAAATTGTACTTACTCCGCAGGCTGCGCCAGCGCTTCGTGTACCCTTGCCAACCAATCGATGATCTCAATATGTTGCGGGCAGACAATTTCACATTCGCCACATTCAATGCAGTTATCTGCCATTTCATCGGCTTTCAGCTGGTTGTTATATGCCCATTTGGCATGTCCCCAAGTGTCATAAGACACAGCATCATTATAAATGCTGAATACCCGGGGAATTGCCACCCCATTAGGGCAGGGCAGACAGTACTCACACTGCGTGCAAGGAATGGGTGCAAGCGAGCTGTAAGCCTCACGTACTTTTTCAATCAGAGCACGATCATCATCGGTCAGTGAGCCGACGCCTGATTCCGAAGCCGTGGCAAGATTCTCCTGTACCTGGTCCATGGTCGACATCCCACTCAGGGTTGTTGCCACCTGTGGTTGATCCCAAAGCCATTGGAACGCCCAGGCTGCAGGCGTCCAGTTCCGTTCACTGGTCTCAAACACCCGGGCAACAGGGGCGGGCGGCGGGTTATTGGCAATCCGACCGCCGCGCAGCGGTTCCATCACGACTACCGCCAGCCCGCGATCCGATGCAAGGTGCAGCCCTTTGCGCCCAGCCTGGTAATCGATGTCCATGTAGTTATATTGGATCTGCGCCAGCGTCCAGTTGTCGTAACCGGTCACAATCTCCTCAAATACGGGATAGTCATCATGAAATGAGAAACCCAAATGCGTGAATAACCCTTCTGCCATGCGTTTTTCTGCCCAATCCAGCACGCCAAGATCTTTTACCGTTTGCCAGGTGCTTTGGTTGAGGGAATGCAGCAGATAAAAATCAATCTGATCCACCTCCAGCCGTTTCATTTGTTTTTCAAGGTACAAATCAAAATCGGACGCTTCTTTGACAAGCCAGCAGGGCATTTTTGTCGCAAGTTTGACTTTATCACGGTAGCCATCCTTGAGCACCTTACCAACCAATCCCTCGCTTTGCTGCTGGTGATAGGGGTAAGCCGTATCTAGGTAATTAACACCCGCATCAATTGCCAGGCGCATCATTGCAAAGGCTTCAGGCTCATTGATCTTGTTTCTGTCGTCTTCCATCACAGGCAGCCGCATGGCGCCAAACCCCAGGGCTGAGACTTCCCAATCCAGTGACCCAAACTTCCGATATTTCATCCTAATCGCTCCTCCAATCTTCAATCCTATTCGAAA
>DFYN01000073.1:8619-9476 GCA_002383615.1 Anaerolineaceae bacterium UBA4081 | reverse complement strand
GCTGAAAGTGCTACCCGCCTTTGCTCATTTGAGATGTCTTTATTCTATTAAACTTTCTCCTTTTGGTCAATTAATCTTGAGTTTTTCAACACCCTCACACCCATTAACTTGACAAAATAATGGGGAGAGGCTAGGAGAAGGGGACACGTTGAGGAGAGTACCGATGTTACGGAGCGACGTAGGTGACTTTGACTTCGGAACGATCGGTCTGGAGTTTGAGAATGTTTTCGGGGACTTCTTCCAGGCTGATCTTCTTGGTGCTCATGGGGGTCATATCCATTCCCGTTGCCATACATTCGATGACGCGCGGGAAGTTGCCATCTCCGGAATGACCCTGTGCGCCAACGATGCGGGCACGGCGAACTTGCAGCACTTCACCCTGCACGGGCATTTTAGCTTCAGCGCGGGCAGTGACCACCACCGTGGCGTTCAAAGTGCGACCTTCCCAAATGGCGCGCTCAATGCCCGGATAAACCACTTCGGGCAAACCGGTGGCTTCCATGTACAGGTCTGCNNGCCATCTTGGCGCGTCGCTCCTGCGTTTCGGAGATGATGACCTGGGATGCGCCTGCGCGTTTGAGGATGGCGCAGGCTGCAATGCCCACCGGACCACCACCCAGGATGACCACGCGGTCGCCCGGACGGATGCCGCCGCCGCGTTCAATCACGGCGTTGTATGCCACACAGGTGGGCTCCACCAGGCTGCCTGCCACAAAGATGTCCCGTTCATTCTTGTACATCTTGCGCAGCGGCTCAAGGCTCCAGACGGTGCGCGATGGCACCACAACATATTTTGTATAAGCGCCATGGACATTGAAGCCAATTTCATTCAGGCGTTCGCAGTGGTTGGGTTGACC
>DFYN01000073.1:3299-8581 GCA_002383615.1 Anaerolineaceae bacterium UBA4081 | reverse complement strand
GAGAACTCATGCCCGAGGATGCTCGGGAAACCGGTCAGACCGGGGTAGTAGATGTAACCATCTTTGTCGGCTTGTGCCATGTGCACGTCTGAGCCGCAGATGCCACAGGCTTTGACTTCAATCATGACTTCGTCATCACCCGGGGTCGGGATGTCGTACTCGCGGATTTCCAGGCGCGGGTTCCGCCATACCTGGCTGCCCAGGTAAGTTTGCCGTCCTTCGATGTCTTTGGCGCCCAGTTTGAACCCCGGTTTCGGAGACCAATCGGCGACCAGTGTTACGCCCTGCATTTTACCTTTCATGAAAAACTCCTTAGGTGTAATAAGTACTTGTGTATCCGAACCTAAACTTCAGTGCCCTGACCGATGCGCGGTAGACCGTAGACGGACTTCCAGCCTTTGCTGAGCGGCTCACGCAGGTAGGGTTCCATGTCTGCGGCAGTACGCAGGGTTACTTCCTCAACGGGTGGCACTTTGCCAGCCGGGAAGGCTTCCAGCACATCATCGTGCCAGAGGGTCAAGTACTTGAGGATGGCAGCCATGGGGCGTTTGGCTTTTTGGGCAGTGCCGGATTTGGCTTTGCCAACCACACCCTCAGGGGTGGCGGCAATTTCAATGGCGAAGTGACCTTCACCTTCCGACCAGCGGCTGGGACGTCCAAAGGGATCCACCGATTTGTCAAAATGACCTTCGGGCAAGTAGGATTTGCCTTCGGTATCGACGGCGTAGTTCATATCCACCATCTCTGGGTGCAGCAGCAGACTGAGCGAGGTTTCCGATTCGTCGGCATGCACAAAGTTGGTGCTCATCTGACCACCGCGATCAACCGGGCGGAAGAATTCACGCACACCGCGGTGCCAGTCAATGACACGGAATATGCCGGGTAATTGGTAGCGTTTTTGGAACTCCTGGATGGCGGACTCAAGTATCCATAATTGACCATGGTTGTTGACGATGAGCTGCTTGCGGAAACCGTCATTCCATAAGCCAAGCATAACGTCAATCATCATTTCACGCACCACGTGCTCACGCACAATGACGGTACCGGGCATGCCAAGGTGGTGGAAAGGATGTCCACCATACATGAGCGGCGGCAGTGCCAGGTTGACGGGTGCGCCGCGTTTGGCAGTGAAACGGCGCACACCTTCGCAGATGGCGCTGACATACAGGGTATCAGCTGCGCTGGGCAGGTGNNATGAACACGATATCATTCTTCTTGCGGTTGGCTTCCACCTGCCAGCGGGTAGTGGTTTGGATGTACGAGCCGGGTTTTCCCCACTCCACAGGTGAGGGGACGCCGTACTCTGCCAGGATGGCGTCAATTTCCGCATCGCTGGCATCCCAGACGGATTTTTTCAGGCGTCCAACTGGATTGTCCTCAAAGAACAGGTCGGGTTGATCCGTTGGCAGAAAACCTTTGGGTACTTTTGTGTCACTCATTTTTCCTCTTTTCGCAAATGGTGTCCTGGCGATCATTCGCCGGTGATTTCACTGATTTTGACCGGGCGGTTTTCCCGGAAGGACTTCCAGGCAGCAAAGCCCAAAATCACTGCCTGACGACCATCCTCACCCGTAATGGGGGTGGGTTGGTTGTCTCGCACACAACGAAGGAATTGGCGTTCTTCCTCAATGTAGCAATCCGCATAGCGCTGGATGAAAAAGTAGGGCAGTTTTGCGGATTCAAAGCCGGCAGCTGTACCTTTAACGACGGTGTGTTCGGTCTCGTTCTCTGCACGGGCTGCGCCGTTCAGACAAAACACCTCCAGCCTTTGGTCATAGCCGTACAGGCACTGGCGGCTGTTGTCTATTACCCCGATTGCGCCGTTCTTAAACTTGAGCGTCACGATGGATATATCCACATCACCTAATTCTTCCAATTCAGGTTGGATCAGGACCTTCCCCATGGCGTACACTTCTTCAACGTCGCCTACCTGGAAGCGCGCCATGTCAAAGTCATGGATGCTCATATCCAGGAACATGCCGCCGGAGACTCGCGCAAACTCCAACGAGGGTGGTAGCGGGTCGCGGTTGGTGATGGACAGGATGCATGGGCGTCCCAGTTCACCGGAGGTGACAATTTCGTGCACGCGCTGGAAACTCTTGTCAAAGCGGCGGTTAAAGCCAATCTGTAATTTGACGCCTGCTTTGGCTACGGCATCCAGGGCGCTGTCAATTTGCGCCAGGTCTAAAGCAATGGGTTTTTCGCACAGGATATGCTTGCCAGCCAGGGCAGCATCCTGGATGATCATGGCATGCGTGTCGGTACTGGTGGCAATTAATACAGCTTCAATCTGTGGATCAGCCAGTAGTTCATGGTAATCTATGACCACCCGCGTAATGCCGAGTTCATCCGCCAGGGCTTGTGCCACATCCAGGCGCAGGTCGCAAATCGCCGCAACATCCGCTTCTGGTACATGATTCACGAGATTGCGCACGTGCACACTGCCCATCCGACCAGTTCCAATGACTGCTATTTTTATTTTTTGTGTCATAGATCCCTTTTTTCTATACAACTGGCAAAATGGGGGTTATGAGACGCGCATGACTACTTTCATGGCGCTCTTGGGATGATGCTCCAGGGTCTTGAGGTCCAGTCCGAGCATATCAAATGCGTCCAAACCCTCTTCCAGGGCGATGACTTTGGTGAAGAACGGCTTCATGTTCAAGCGTTCTTCCCGGAAAATGCGGATGGAAGGCACCATGGTGTTTTGACCGAGGTACAGACCCAGGATTTTTATTGCCCAGCGGGTAATATCATTGGGAACGACGGTGGTCGTAATGGAGGAATCCATACCGAACGGCAGAACTTTTCCGCCCGGGGTGACGCACTTAAGGGCAGTTGCCAGGTCGTTACCAGTGGCTTCCACCACGATATCTGCTTTGCGCCCGTAAGTGAACTCTGTGATTTTCTCAACCACATCCACTTCNNATTTCGGTGACTGCCACTTTGGCGGCAATATTCTTGGCAAACTGCGCAAACAGGTAACCGATGGGTCCAAAACCGATAATCATGACGTAGTCATACGGCAGCATCTGCAGGGTGTTCATGCCATTCACGACGGTGGCGAGGGTTTCCACCTGGGTGCCCAGGATGTCGTCAATGGAATCGGGCAGGGAGAAACACTGCTTTTCGGGAACCAGGCAGTACTCCGCATAACCGCCGTCGCGCATCACACCCAGTGCGCTGGTTTTGATATCCACACACTGGCTGGTGAGACCCATGCGGCAGAAGTCGCAAAAACCGCAGCGGATATTGTTGTCCACCGCCACGCGGTCGCCTAACTTGATGTGCTGGACAGCGGAGCCGATTTCAACCACTTCACCACAGAACTCATGTCCGAGTACTGTATCGGGTTTGAAGTGGTGCTTGCCCTCCAGGATTTTGACATCGCTGCCGCAGATACCCACAGTTTTGATTTTCAGCACAACGTCGTCTGGGGCAACCACATGTGGTCGGGGGCGGTTTTCCAACACCAACTTACCCACATCTTTCATGACCAGGGCTTTCATTGTTTCCATGATTAACTCCTTGAGTAGTTAGATGCACACGTGTGCATTCGATTTGAAAAAAGGCTGCCGTAAGAGATGCCCGGCAGATGTTGCATCAATATTGTTTATCTTTGAATTCGCGCGCAACCTCCTTCGGCAAAAGCACGCACCTGCTCCAGCGTCACCATGGTGGTGTCACCGGGTGTGGTGGTGAGCAAAGCGCCGTGTGCCCAGCCGAGGTTGACGGCTGCCTGGGGATCTTCACCTGTGAGAAAGCCGTAGAATAAGCCGGCGGCAAAGCCATCGCCACCGCCGACGCGGTCGTAGATATCCAGTTCGCAAAGAGGTGAGGCGTATGTCTTGCCGTCTACCCATGCCACTGCGCCCCAGGTGTGGTGTTGGGTGGAATGGACTTCCCTGAGGGTGGTGGCAACAACTTTAACCTGAGGGAAGGTGTCTACGACACGGTCAATCATACCCAGGAATACTGTTGCATCCAATTTGGATTTGCGCGCTACGTCCGGACCGGGAATGCCGAGGGCAGATTGCAGGTCTTCTTCATTACCTACCAACACATCCACATGTTGGACAATCCGTTTAATAACCGCCTGGGCTTTTTCTGCACCGCCCCAGATATTCCACAACTTAGCCCGGTAGTTCAGGTCAAAAGACACCACCGCTCCGGCGGCTTTCGCTGCCTGCATGGCTTCAATAATGACTTCACCAGTGGTGGCAGACAGGGCGGCAAAAATTCCGCCGCTATGAAACCAACGTACACCCGGTGTGAAAATGGCTTGCCAGTCTACATCCCCTGGTTTGAGCAGGGCTGCCGCTTCGTTGGCGCGATTGTAAAACACCACAGGTGCGCGCACTCCATAGCCCCGGTCGCTGAAGACAGTTGCCATGTTGGGACCGTTGACGCCGTTATGGGCAAAGTGTTTATAAAATGGTTGGACGCCCATGCTACGTACCTGCTCCGCAATCAGGTCACCGATGGGGTAATCCACCATGGCAGTCACGATGCCGGTCTTCAGGCGGAAGCAGTCCGCAAGGTTGGCAGACACATTGTACTCGCCGCCGCTGACATGGATCTGGCATTCATGTGCTTTGCGAAAGGGGATGACGCCCGGATCCAGGCGGTGGACCAGTGCACCCAGAGAGACAAAATCCAGGGCGCAGTCGGTACGAAGGTTAAGTGAATTGGTCATGAGTTTATTCCTTTCCTTACACACCGCTAAACGCGGAAAAGCCGCCGTCCACCGGTACAACAATACCAGTCACAAAGGCAGATGCAGGCGAGAGCAGCCATAAGACAGCTCCCCGCAAGTCTTCCGGCGTGCCAAAACGTCCCATGGGGGTATGGTCAATAATGGCTTGACCGCGGGCGCTCAAGCTGCCCGTGTCCTTGTCGGTCAGTAAGAAGTGGTTCTGCTCGGTATGGAAGAAACCGGGGGCAATAGCATTCACCCGGATATTGGGCGAATAAGTTTGTGCCATGTGGACTGCCAGCCACTGGGTGAAGTTGCTAACGCCTGCTTTGGCGGCTGAGTAGGCGGGGATGCGGGTCAGCGGGCGGAAAGCGTTCATGGAGGAGATGTTGAGGATGACACCCTGCTTTTGGTCTGCCATCAGTTTTCCAAAGACCTGGCTGGGCAGAATGACCCCGACCAGGTTCAGGTCAAACACCCAGCGCAAGGTCTCAGCAGGCAGGTCAAAAAAAGGCAGGTCAGGGCTGGTGGTGGCTTGGGGGCGGTTGCCGCCCACGCCGTTAATCAGGATGTCCACCTTGCCAAA
>DFYN01000073.1:2443-3251 GCA_002383615.1 Anaerolineaceae bacterium UBA4081 | reverse complement strand
GTGCGGCACATTTCAGCGCACAGGACGCCTGCGCCACCGGTCACGACGGCTACCTGTCCGCTGAAATCATAAAATTGTTGTAGAAGGGATTTATTCATATTCAACTCACTGTCGTGGAGAAATACTTCAAATGGTGGATGAAATGCCGTTCCAGATTGGCTGCATAGGCTTCCGGGTTTGTGCTCAGCAAGTCCATCAGGTGGTCAAAGAAGGGTCGCTGACCGTTGGGCAGTTGGTAAGTCAGGACTGAGCCAAAGCAGATGTGGAAGATTTGGCGGGCGTCAAACTGGTCCAGCAGACTGGGGAGGGATTGCACCTCTTCTGGTTTCGGCGCTCGGGTTAACTCCCCTGAGACGTGATAACTGGCGCGGTCGGTCAGATAATGCTCGCGTGAGAAAGCGTAAATGTCGAGGAAGAAGGCTGGGTCCAGTTCCGCAACAGTTCGTAGGGCTTCCAGATAGCTTGTACCAGCTGTTTTTAGGTGAACCAGTCCGCGGGTTTGGCGCATGGCAGCTGCGTAAATGCTAAATTTATCTGACCCGGAGTGCAGGCTGAGTTTATAGGGTCCTAGTTGGCGCGCAATGGCGGCATGCCCGGCGATGTCCGCCTCAAAGGCTGCCACATCACCGATGTAATCCACCCCTTTTTCAAAGCGACCGATATAACGTGGCGCGAGGCTGACCCAATCCACGCCAAGTCGTTTGAGGAGGGTGGCAATGTAAACGTGTTCAGCATGCGTGGTAGGCTGGTCGGTTTCATCCACGGAGACTTCCAGTTCAAATGGACGACTGGCGGCTGAATGCTTGAG
>DFYN01000073.1:0-2406 GCA_002383615.1 Anaerolineaceae bacterium UBA4081 | reverse complement strand
CGCCAGTTCATTAAGTTCGCTTATACTGGCACTTTCTGCGCGGTTGTCCACATGCTCACCCGGATCAAAAGTGAAAAACGTAAAGCCGGCAGCCAGGCAGGTATCAATATCAGCAGTGGTCTTCAGGTGGTCGGCGTCTGCCCCGAAACCATCCTGCCAGCCTTCCTGGAAAATGCCCCATAGGGCATCGTCCATGACCTGTTGTGCGGTTCGGGCAGTACGAAACATCTCGCGGATGGATTGCTGGGGAAAAATAGGCGCAACCTGGCTGCCGGTGGCACGCACTGCCCGTACATGACCGGGAGTGGCTAACCCAATCCGGTCACCCATGCCGGCGGAGGTGCGAAGACCCAGCAGGCTGGGGTTGAGCCAGGGCAATTGTTGACGCAAGGCAGTAGCGTTATGGGGGGAAGGCGGAGCAACCACCAGGGTCTGGTCGCCTGCTTCAATGTGTTCACCTTCAAAGGCAGCCAGCTGTGGGGATCCGCTTGGAGCTGCCACAACCAGGTAATTATGATTGCCCTGGTGTGCCAGTGCATATTGGACACCCTTGTNNCGGACCAGTAGCCGACCCTGTAAAACCTGGATGCGAGGTTGGTCACCCGCGGCTTGGTCTGCACCCGGATTGAGTAACGCTAAAAGTTGCTCGGCAGCCTTGGCGCCAATGGAGCGCTTGGGTTGGTCAAATGTGGTCAGAGGGGGCGTGGTGTAAGCCGAAAAAACAATGTTATCAAAACCAGTGATGGACATTTCTTCAGGCACCCGGATACCGGCTTGCTGTAGGGCTTTGAGGATGCCAATAGCCATCATATCGTTAAAGCAAATGATGGCAGTTGGACGGTTGGGTAGGTCTAACAAGCCGTCCAGGGCGCTGATTCCGCTATCCGGGTTGCCGCCCGGTACGGAAGCCAGGTATTCGGGTGGGATGGGTAAGCCCGCAGCCGTCATTTCCTGCTCAAACCCCTGCTGTCGGTCGTAGGTGGTGCGACCGGAAAGCGAGTTGCCCAGGTAAGCAATGCGTCGGTGACCCAGGTCCAGCAGGTGGCGGGTAAGTTGGCGGGTACCATCCACATCATCGTGATAGATGGAATAACGGTAATCTTCAGCAGCCTGGTTATTGACCACCACCATGGGGATGCCAAACTGGGTCAGGGCATGCCCCTGGGATTCACTGAAGGTGGAAGAGCAAATGATGATGCCATCCACGCTATGCTCACGCATGGCGCGCACAATCAGTTGTTCGCGCTCTGCATCCCGCTGGGAAGCAGCAATAAAGAGGCTGTAATGGTGGGCGAGGGCGACATCTTCAATGCCCCTCAGGATTTCGCTGAAAAACGGGTCATCAATACTGCTGAGGACGACCCCCAGGGCATGGGTTTGATGGGTTTTCAGGCTGCGGGCAGCAGCGGAGGGTTGATAGCCCATCTCTTGGGCGATCTTTTTGATGCGCGCAGCCGTTTCAGTGGAGATGAGGGGATTGCCGCTCAATGCTCGTGAGACGGTTGAGTGGGAAACGCCAGCCAGTTCAGCAATATCCTTGATTGTGGTGGACATCATCCGATCATCTCCAATTGCACACGTGTGCATTAAGTCCATAATAGTTTACCCATTTATTCTCCGAATGTCAATTTACTGGGCTCATGAAAGAATATTTGCAAAAAGAAATTTTTTGCTGTATGCTATTCAAATGAAAGCTATCATTCAAAAAACAGAATTTTGAACCCCTTTCAATAGAATATGAGCTCTCCATGGCAGATGAGAATTCATCCATAAGCGATTTCAGTCAATTGACGGCAGGACGTTACGACCAGTTGACCAAGAGCGAAAAACGGATTGCCAATTACCTGCGAAAAAACCAGGAAGAGGCAGCGTTTTTATCTGCGAGTGAGCTGGCAGACCGCCTGGGCTTGAGCGAAGCCACCCTGGTACGGTTTGCACGGACGCTCGGCTTTCCCTCATACCCTGCTATGCGCAGCTTGCTGCAACAAAATTTCCGTGCCCGGGTAACCCATTCCGCCCGCGTAAGCGGTGAAGTGGGATTGGATGTCATCCTGGCGCTGAAAGAAAAGGGGATTACGGTTTCTGCGGATATGCAGGGCTATGTGCGTGTGCTGCGCGGTGAGACACTGGTGTATGAACCCTGGCAGGAAATGGCAGACACGCTGAAGCACCTGGACATCCTTAAATCGGATGCGGTAGAGGCAGAATTCCTGACAGGTGAGAAAGATATTGAGAAAGCTGCTGCTTTTTTTGCCAACCTGGGTCCCCGCGAAATTGTCCTAACCCATCGAGACTGTGGCTAGATCTTTGTTGGATAGGATCCCGCCACCGTCCTGGTGGCGTTTGGCAAACCCTAAAAGGTGCCTTTACCTATAGTAGGAGCTAGGCTTGCGCTCTTTGCATCCC
>DFYN01000151.1 GCA_002383615.1 Anaerolineaceae bacterium UBA4081 | reverse complement strand
AAGAAATGTAGGTCGGGATTCAATCCCATCCCAAAATGAAACCGGCAGTCAACCTCGTGGCAAGTGTTACCGCCTGATTTAATTTACGCTTCAGGTTCGGAAGGTGGTTCTACAGCAGGTTGACCTGCCGTATCTGTGTCTGGTTTGCCAGCTTCAGCGCTCTTCTTCTTACCTGGCTTGGATGGCACCAGGAGCATCGTCATGGTCTTGCCTTCGATGATAGGTGCGGATTCGATAGTTGCAATATCCGCCAATTCAAGGGCAATCTCACGCAAGTCTTCCAGGGCAATTTCGGGATAATCAATCTCACGTCCGCGAAAGCGAACAGAAACCCGAACCTTCATGCCTTCTCCCAACCAGCGGCGGGCATCCTTAACCTTAAAACCGCGATGGTGCTCACCGGTTTTCGGACGCAGTCGAATTTCCTTGACTTCAATTTTCGTCTGCGATTTTCGGGCTTCGCGATCCTTCTTGGTGCGCTCAAACAGGAACTTACCAAAGTCCATTACACGGCAAACCGGAGGGGTCGCAGTTCCCGACACCTCCACAAGGTCTAAATCTGCATTGCGCGCAATCTGGAGCGCTTCCTGAATGCCTACAACCCCCAGATTTTCACCGGCTGGTCCAATTAATCGGACTTCCGGAACACGAATCATATCATTGACGCGATAAGTAGTAGTACTGATAGCTTTCTTCTCCTCTAACAGGACAATGGCGTGGCAACCAGACAGGTAGCCTATTATATAGATGAAAATATACCACATTTTTAATCCAAGCGTCAACATTCCCGGCATCCCACTTGCGTCCGCTGCCTCACACGGTTATACTTCATGCGTTCCAACAAATCCGTCAGGAGACCTTCGTGGATGTCATTTTAACCGCCGGGGGTGTCCCCTCTCCCAAAGACTCGCTGCATACCGCCTCTCAGGGTGGCTATAAAGCGATGATTAACCTGAATGGTCGCCCGATGATCCAATGGGTTCTGGACGCTCTATCCCAGGCGAAATCTATTGAGCGCATCATCCTGGTGGGTTTGCCGCCCATGACCAACTTATACTGTGCCAAACCCATCATCATCGTGGAAGAGCAGGGCGACCTGCTCAGCAACGTCCGTGCTGGTTGTCATGAAGTGGCTGGACACAATCCTTCAGCTACCCACACCTTACTGGTTGCTGCCGATATCCCATTGTTAACCCCTGAAATGGTGGATTGGATGGCGTCACAGGTCGCAGAGGGCAATTCGGATATGTATTATGCCCTCGTGGAGCGCAATCTCATCGAAAAAGCATACCCAGGCGCACGAAAAGTGTTTATCTCTCTCAAAGACCTGCAAGTATGCAGTGGTGAAGTCAATGCCATCCGGCTCTCGCTGGCAGTCAGTGACCAACCCTTCTGGCAGCGCTTGGTTGAAGCCCGTAAAAATCCACTAAAACTTGCATCCGTGGCTGGATACGACACCATGTTCCTGCTTCGCCTGGGTACACGTTCATTAGATGCAGTCGAAAAAGGCGTACAGGAGCGGTTTGGTTTCTCTTGCCGCGCATTACTCAGTCCTTATCCAGAGATTGCTGTGGACGTGGATAAGCCCTTCCAGTTGGAAATTGCAAGTACCGCCTTGCGTAAGCGGGCAGGAGCCAGCGCATGATTCGACGGCTACTTGAAGTGGATGCCGCCTGCTCCCAAAAATTACGGCTGGCTGATGAGGACAGCCGCTTATTTCGTACCGCTGCCCTGCTCGCCCATACGGGTGATTCATGGTTCTGGGTGCCTGCCATCGCTGTGGTCTGGTTCTTCGGCGGTACCGCCTGGCGCGTGCCAACTGCCCTGGCAGAGCTGGGTGTGGTAGCGCTGGCGATGCTGGTGCTGGCAGTCAAATTCACCATTCGCCGACGGCGACCCGAAGGCGAATGGGGCGCTGTTTACCGCTCTTCTGACCCTCACTCCTTTCCATCAGGTCATGCCGCCCGGGCTGCCATGCTGACAGTGATTGCCTTTGGACTTGGACCCCTTTGGGTGGGCAGCATCATGACGGTGTGGGCTGTATTGGTCAGCCTGGCGCGGGTGGCAACCGGTGTGCATTACCTGTCAGATATCATTGCTGGATTAATATTGGGGGCTTCGTTTGGCTGGCTGATGCTCGTATTACAGCCGATATTGCAAAACGCGCTGCCTATGCTCTTNNCGTTTTATGCACCTTGACATTGAGTCAGCTTGCCATTATCCTTACCCATGGGAGTGGATGAGTCCCGGTGGGCTCCTCGGTCTTCAAAATCGGTGACAGGCTGCGTTGCAGGCTGTGGTGGGTTCGACCCCCATCCATTCCCGCCTGATTTATTTGTAGCGAATTTTTGGAGATGATTATGGAAGAAAACTATCATGACGCTCTGGATGCGCTGATTCGGCGCATTTTTTACATCGAGAGTGTGACCGAAGGGGACGGGAAAGGCGGCTTCCTTTTCCGTTATACTGGCAAGCTTAACACGAATGACAGCCTCAAAGCTTATGACCAATTGGTCGAGTGGTTGAAACCATACAACTTGACCGCCCTCTTCCGCGAGGAAGATGGCAAACACCTCATCTTCATCATTCCGCCCCTGCCCACCGCCAAAACAAGCAACCCCAAAGTCAACCTGGTCCTATTTATCCTGACCTTGATCAGTGTCATGCTGTCAGGCGCCTTGTTCGGTATGACTGAGAACCTGCCCACCAATGGGCTGCAGGCAGCCTTGCAGGTGGCACAAACGGGCTGGCCGTTTGCCGTTGCCTTGCTTGCCATCTTAGGTGCGCATGAATTCGGTCATTACTTTGCCGGGCGCTATCATGGCGTGAATGTCACCCTGCCCTATTTCATTCCCTTCCCGTTCAGTCCCATTGGTACGATGGGCGCCTTCATCCAAATGAAAGGCTTACCCAAGAATAAGCGCGAACTACTGGATATTGGTATAGCCGGTCCGCTTGCCGGATTGATAGTTGCCGTTCCTGTGTTGATGATTGGACTCTCCCTTTCGCATGTGGAAGCCGTCCCAAGTATCCTGCCTGCCGGGCAAGTTATGCAATTGGAAGGCAACTCCCTCATCTACCTGTTCCTCAAATGGTTGCGGTTTGGTCAGTTGCTGCCTCAGCCAGTAGATTACGGCAACGTGGCACCCTGGCTTTATTGGGTGNNGTTGCCTGGGCAGGCTGGACAGGACTGCTGGTGACCGCCCTCAACCTGATCCCTGCCGGTCAACTGGACGGCGGGCACATCTTCTCGCTGCTGTTTGGACGCAAAGTCGCGCGCAGGATCTACCCCTTCCTGATTGCGATTACCGCCGGGCTGGGCTTCCTCTGGTCAGGTTGGTGGTTGTGGGCAGCCCTCATCTTCTTCTTTGGACGCACCTTTGCCGAACCGCTGGACGATATCACTCCCCTCAACCCGGGTCGAAAATGGCTGGCAGCGCTCATGTTGATTATTTTCTTGTTGGTTTTCACCCCGGTGCCGTTGGTGGTGATCGGGGGGATGTAAATAACAAAAAGACCACCCAAATAATTCTGGGTGGTCTTTTGAACTTCATCATCCGCTAACGGTTGTACACGGCTATCCGCTCACCATCCAATGTCCAGTACTC
>DFYN01000069.1:1763-3646 GCA_002383615.1 Anaerolineaceae bacterium UBA4081 | reverse complement strand
CGTCGGAACGGTAAAGTGCGGCAGGGCAAAGATACCCTGGCTGGCGACAGTCTCAGGAAGCTGTCGGAAAAGATCACTACCAGTTGCGACAGTCAGGATGCCAGCGACAATTACGCCAACGATCATACCGAGGAAGAGCGGCAGTTGTGAGAGGAAGCCCTTGAGGTAAACNNGTTGTTGACAAAACCAGGACCAGCAACTGCAGGGGCTGCGTCAGCCATGGCGTTCCCTGCCAATGTCAGGCCGATGACCATGGCAATGGGACCGGTAATTGAGGCAGGAAGCACTTTGTCAATCACATCCTTGCCAAGTTTCTTGACGAGGAAACCAGCAGCGATTGAGATCAGACCGGACATGACAATACCGAAGGTCACGATGGCGATCGTCTCATCCGGGAGGATTGCTACGCTTCCCAGGTAATCGGCACCGACCAAACCAACGATAGCTCCGATGTATGAGAAACTGGAGCCATAATACAGAGGGATTTTGCCCTTGGTCACCAGGATGAAACAGAGTGTGGCAAAACCGCTGGCAAAGATGGTAGTTGAAATATGGAATTTGGTGATGAGGGCTACGGTAATCGTGGCAGGGAACATGACAATGACCTGCTGGATTGCGTAGAGTAACAATTTCCAGAATGGAGGGGTCTCATCTGGAAGGTAACCTACCGTACTATCTGATTTAGTGAACCAACCCATTATCTTTCTCCTTATATTTAGTAATAAAGTTTTATGATACTGTCAGTCGATTGCTAAAATATTATTTTTCTATAGATTTGCTCCTTTCCTCCCATCACCATGCACCTTTTTGGGTGCATGGCTTTGATGGGGGATGTCCGGTATGGTTGATTATTCAATCCTTACGTCCTAATAACAGCCAGGCAGGCAGTTGACATCAGTACAAAGGATGGATTCCTTGCCGCTTAGAATGCCCAAAACGATAGCTTCCGGAGAAAGCGGCAAAACATGAAAGTTGATGCCCAGGGCGTCATAAACTGCATTACCGACCGCAGACGGAACCGAAATCATCGGGTGCTCTCCCACACCGCGCGCGCCATAAGGGCCGTTTTTCTGTGGGTTTTCGATATAGATCGGAACCACTTCAATTGGCATGTCTTTCATAGTTGGGATTTTATTGTCGGTAAATGAAGGATTCAAAAGGCGGTTATCCGGACTAAATTTGTAACCTTCCAGTATTGCAGAGCCCAGACCTTGTAAAACACCTCCGCAGATCTGCCCATAGATCAATTTTTCATTAATAACCTGCCCAATATCAAAGGCTGAAGCTACTTTGAGGATTGTTATACTGCCTGTTTCCACATCAACTTCCAGGTCTACTGCGTGGGCACCAAAGGTCCAAACAAGAGCTGGTTTTCCCTGACCAGTTTCATGGTCGAGGTTTGTCAGCCCATCTGCCATATAGACACCGTGTGAAATCAATGGTCCACCAATACCACTCCCGTCTGGATATTGATAGCCAAGAGCTAATTGTTCATAAGCAATGCGACGTTCAGGGTTGTGAATATGATAGATATAGCCACCACCGTGTGCCAGATGGTCGGCAGTAGAGTGAAGCACCTGAGCGGCAATGTCTTTCATTTGGCGTAACATGTCGCGACTGGCACGGATTACAGCATTACCGCCCATGAAAGTGTATTTGGAAGCGACTGTATTCCAGTCATAAGGATTGGTCTGGGTGCTTAAGTTTTCAACCACCTCGACCCTGTCGATCGGGAGATCCAATTCCTGAGCGGCGATTTGAGCCATGGTAGTGTTTGCGCCCTGACCGTAATCAATTGCGCCAATCATCATCTTGACCCGGCCATCACCCGTCATCTGCATAATAACAGAAGTCGAGGTGTTGGCTGGCATGGCAGGGGCTTT
>DFYN01000069.1:1014-1724 GCA_002383615.1 Anaerolineaceae bacterium UBA4081 | reverse complement strand
TCACCACTTATGGTTCGTGATCCAGGTTCCAGCAAGTTTTTCATGCGCAGGTCAAATGGGTCTATTCCTAATCTTTGAGAAATGATGTCCATCTGGCGTTCGATCGTCCAGTGGGTTTCAAGATGCCCAAAACCACGGTAAGCTGTGCTAAAGACTTTATTGGTGTAGATGGTTTTGGATACTACGGCAGCATTTTCAATATCATAGGGCCCAATGCCTGAGTAAACCGCAGTTTTGCCGACATTGACGCCGTAATCTGCATAAGCGCCGCTATCCCAATCGTAAACGACTTTGACAGCAGTGATCTTGCCATCTTTTTTTGCGCCAGTTATGATGTGACCGCGCATGCCAGCTCTTGTAGGAAGTTGGTTGAATTCTTCTTCACGGGTGGGGATCAACTTAACGGGAGCTCCGTTGGCTGCTTTTGAAAGCAAAGTAGCAAGTGGCTCAAGATGAATGCCGGCCTTTCCGCCGAAGGCTCCACCAACAAAGGGGATATTAACTTCAATATCTGACTCTGAGATTTTGAAACTATGCGCCAGCATTTGACGCAGAGCAAAGGGGGATTGTGCTGATGACCAGACAACAATTCTGTTGGAGTATGGATCTGCCTGCACAATGGTCACATGAGTTTCCATGGGAGCGTGCGCTACCGCTGGCATTGAAAATTCACTTTCTACTACAATATCTGCTTCTTGCAGAGCCTTATC
>DFYN01000069.1:0-992 GCA_002383615.1 Anaerolineaceae bacterium UBA4081 | reverse complement strand
TCGAGGACAGGTTTAAGAGGTTCGTAATCCACTTTAATAAGGGAGATAGCCTTCTCGGCGGTTTGTAAATCAACCGCAGCTACAGCGGCAACAACTTCTCCCTGATAACGCGTTTCTCCCTTGGCCATCGCCAATTTATCCTGCATGTAGAGACCGACCAGGATGTCAGTTTCCTCACCGGTAATAACAGCCTTCACACCTGGCAGTTCTTTGGCGGCACTGGTATCTATTGAAAGAATTTTCGCCCGGGCGTGTGGAGAGAGCAGCCATTTACCGTATAACATCCCCGGTAATTCCAGGTCAAAAGCGTACTGTGCCTGACCGGTTACCTTTTTTTGAGCATCTTTGCGTGAATAAGGCTGACCAACGTGTTTGTAGTCCGTTTGGTAATTTGAGTGATCCATTATTTCTTCAACTCCTTTCGTTCGCGCTCAGCCGCTTTTTTTACTGCCTTCAAGATGGGTAAGTATCCGGTGCAGCGGCATAAGTTGCCTGCCAAAGCCTCCTTGATTTCTTCTTCCGATGGCTCAGGATTACGGTCGAGAAGAGCCCGGGTGGACATTAGAAATCCTGGAGTGCAAAACCCGCATTGCAGGGCATCTTCGCTGATAAATTCTTCCTGCAAAATCGAAATTCTGCCGTCTTTTGCCAGACCTTCAACAGTAAGGATCTCAGCTCCATCAGCTTCAATTGCCAGGATAATGCAGGACGTCACAGCTTTGCCGTTCATGATGACTGTGCATGCGCCGCATTCCCCTTCACCACAACTCTCTTTGGTGCCAAACAACTTGAGGCGATCACGAAGAAAATGAAGTAAGGTCATGGTGGGGTCAATTGTGTCACAGATCTCGACTCCATTAACTACGCAAGTCAGAGAAACCTTACGCTGGTTCGAAGCAATGTGCTCATCGAGCAAGGAACATTCCTTATGATCAACCATGGTTATCCTCCTTTGTGATCAGGTGCGACAAGCCGCGTTTTAAAAGTACAGA
>DFYN01000106.1:322-6827 GCA_002383615.1 Anaerolineaceae bacterium UBA4081 | reverse complement strand
AGACCCGCACATTGCCATGATTCAGCGCAATGCCTTGCGCTCCTGGCAGGCATTAGGTGAACAGGTTCAAGTTATCCTGATTGGTGACGAGGATGGGGTGGCACAAGCAGCGAGGATGTTCGGCGCAGTTCACCTGCCGCACGTCCAGCGTAATGCCATGGGTACGCCGCTACTGTCAGATATTTTTTCACAGGCGCAAAGCGTGAATGACAGTCCCCTTTTAGCATTTGTGAACGCCGATATTATCTTGCTGCCGGATTTTCTTGACGTGGCTGAGTTAGCTCTCTCCCAGGTTTCCCAGTTCTTGTTGGTGGGTCAACGCTGGGATTTGGATGTTCACACCGACCTTGAAATAAAACCGGGCTGGCAGGAAGCATTATTAGCTGAGGTGGCTGACCGCGGTCGCCTGCATCCACCTGGTGGCAGCGATTACTTTATCTTTCCTCGGGGTTGCTTTGAAACCATTCCAGAATTTGCAATTGGACGGGCGGGGTGGGATAACTGGATGCTGTATGCTGCCCGGCGGGATGGATGGTCATTGGTGGATTGCAGCCAGATGATAAAGGTCATCCATCAGGATCACGATTATAGCCATCTGCCTGGGGGGCAGCCTCATTACAAATTGCCGGAAACGTTTGAGAATATCCGCCTGGCGGGTGGTCGGTTGGTGACCCGCATTACGCTGCGGGATGTAAGTCATGAACTGGTGGCAGGTAAGATCACGGCTCGCCGTATCACCTGGCAGCGCTTGTGGCGCGAATTGGAAATATATCCGATGCTGCACGGCTGGAATGGTTTGGCAAAGCTTTTTGCTGCCCTGGCACACCCACAACGCACGTATCGGGAATGGCGTGAGTACCTTCGCCAGACTTCCGCCGGGATGGAGGGATAATGCGAATCGGTCAAAATCCTGCCAAATTCGTCAAGGATGTTGCCAAGCCGGAGCGGATCACTGCTGCAGTTCTGAATTACATTCCATTCATGAGCGGATTTTATGCGGACATGCTGGATGTCCTAAAAGCTAACCTGACCAGTCTGCGACAGACTGCGGATTTGCCGTTTGACTTATTGGTGTTTGACAACGGTTCCTGCGAAGAGGTGCGACAGTACTTGCTGGACGAGCACCAATCGGGCAATATCCAGTTCCTGTACCTTTCCACCTNNATTGTGGCATACACCGATAATGATTGTTTGTTTTTCCCGGGTTGGCTATCGCGTTCCATGCAGATACTGGAGACTTTCCCCAATGTGGGTATGGTGACAGCCCGCCCGTTCCGCACCAACCCAGAGTATTATACTTCCACGGTCCAGTGGGGCGAACAGGCGGTGGGTGTACAGGTTGAGCGCGGGCATTTCATTCCCTTTGATGTATTCCGCGAGTTTGACCTGAGCCTGGGTCAAAGCGAAGACGAGATAAAAACGCATTATGACAGCAGTGAGGATATCCGCCTGGTGTATCAGGGGGTTGCTGCCATCGCAGGCGCATCGCACTGGCAGTTCACAGCCCGTAAGGATGTGCTTACTCAATTTCTCCCTTTCAGCATGGACCGTCCCATGGGGCAGGTCAAGCAACTGGACCAGCGCATGAATGCTGCTGGTTATTTGCGGCTTATGCCGACAGAGCCGCTGGTGATGAACCTTAGCAATACTCTGCGTGGGATGAATTTGGGCGCCGGTGAGCGCCAGGCTGCCAAACCGCAATCACATGCTTTGTTGGATTTCCCGCCAGTGCAAAAAACCTTACTTGCGCTCTACGACCGAATATTCAGGTGGTATTATGACCGGAAGTAAAATGATAGAGTCGAGATTCGTTATTCGTAATTCGTACCCACAACTTTTCTGGGTGGTCACGGTTCACGATTCACGAAAATCTATTCTCGATGATTTTGGGTACTAAGTGACCATTGACTGCTAAACGCATCTTCATCAGCGCAGACCACGGCTTGGCAGTGGTGTACTTCTTACAGAGTGATGTCTTACCGACTTTATTAGACGGTGGGGCAGAAGTGGTTGTTTTGACGGACGATGGTTTGAAAGACCAAATCACTGCCCGTTTTGGTCAGCCTGGACTAACCGTTGAGGGGTTACGCTTAGCACAGGCGCACCATTACGCCGAAACATTCGAACCCTCACGACAATACTGGCAGGCATTCCTCAGGCGGGCTGGAAGCTCGGACCACATTAACATTGAAGCCCAAGTTTCGTACATTCGCCAGGTGGAATTTGAAGCAGACCGCCGCCGTCGGCTGCTAATTCCCATCATGAAATTTGCAGTTGAAATCATGCGCAAGTCGCGCTTTGCACGTCAGCAGTTGGTTCGTGGGCAGAAACGTTTCTCGCCGGAACTCTACACTGATTTGTTTGAGAAATATCAGCCGGAGTTAGTGGTCGCATCCACACCAGGCTGGCGGTTGGATCGTTACCTCTTGCGCCAGGCAGCCAGCCGGCGGGTGAAGACAGCCGCTGTTATAGTTGGATGGGATAACCCTTCCAGTTACGCCTTGCCCGGCGCACCGATGGACGCCATTACATGCTGGTCTGAATTACAGAAGCAGGAACTGGTGGATGGGTCGGATTGGGATCCTAACAAGGTGCATGTGGGTGGTATTCCATCCTATGATGGCTATTTTCGCAAACAGTGGCTTATGCCGCGCGACGCATACTTCAAGCTGCATGGTTTGGATCCCAGCCGTAAATTACTGGGGTATGCATGCAGTTTTATCACTTTCTCGCCCAATTACCAGAATATTGAGGCATTAGCACACCTGGTTGCCGAGGATAGATTGGCTGAACCATGCCAGTTGCTTATTCGGCTGCATCCCAATCACTTTATGAGTGATAAATTGTATACCGCCGAACGCGAGCGCATCCAGCAATTGGCTCGCGAACTGCCAAATGTGCATGTCGTAGAACCTGTCCCGCTGGGTGGTGAGTTGGGTTACTATTCAGGTGAGGATATGCCTGAAAAGACTTCCATGATGGCATATTCGGATGTGTTCTTGACGGTCTACTCCACTATGGTGGTTGAGGCAGCCATTCACGACCGACCCATCGTGGCAGTGTGTATTGATGCTGAGGGCGGTTGGAACACGCCTGGTAAATTCTCGTTGGCATTATCTGAGATTGGTGAATGGCCAACCCACCAACGCTTCCGCAAGGCTGGAGCCGGACAGGTAGCAACGGATGTAGCCAGCCTGCGAACACATATAGATATGTATTTGCGGCATCCTGAGGCGGATCGGGAGCAAAGGCAGAAGTTCATTCGCGATGAAGTGACCTTCACAGACGGCAGCGCAGGATGGCGCACCGGCGAATACCTTTTAGGATTGTTGAAAAAGGACTGAGGCAGTATGAGATTCTTAATTGCAGGATTTGGGTCCATTGGTCGGCGGCATTTGCGTAATTTACTGGAATTGGGTGAGCGGGATATTGTCTTATTACGGTCTCAAAAATCAACGTTGCCAACCGATGAGATTTCTGAATTCCCGGTGGAAACTGATTTGGAAAAAGCGCTGGCTCATAAGCCAGATGCGGTCATTATTGCCAATCCGACCGCCTTGCACTTGCAAGTTGCCATTCCAGCTGCCCTGGCTGGTTGTTCAATCCTGATGGAGAAGCCACTTTCGAATAGTTTGGAAGGTTTGCTAGATTTGCAGAAGGCGTTAGAATCAGGCGGCAGCCGGTGCCTGGTGGGATATCAGTACCGCTTCCATCCAGGGCTGCGAAAGATTAAGGAGTGGTTGAATGCTGATGCGCTTGGAAGGCTGACTTCAGCCCAATGCCTGTGGGGTGAGTACCTGCCGGACTGGCACCCGTGGGAAGATTACCGCCAAAGCTATGCGGCGCGCGCAGACCTGGGCGGTGGTGTGGTGAATACCTTAAGTCACCCCTTTGATTACATCCGCTGGCTGCTGGGAGAGGTTGCCAGCCTGTATGCCCTGACTTCGGTAGCCGGGTTATATTTGGATGTAGAAGACACAGCCGAGATAACGATGCGGATGGAGAGCTTGGTGCCCGTCAGCCTGCATTTGGATTATTTACGCCGCCCAGGTTTACATCGCCTGGAGCTTATTGGTACGCAGGGCTCGGTAATATGGGTGAATGGGCAAACATCTGTAGGGTTGTATCACGCAGAGGAGAATACTACAGAGGTTTTCACTTACCCACCCGGTTTTGAACGCAACACGCTCTTTCTGGATGAATTGCGGCATTTCTTCCGCGTGGTGAGGAATGAAGAAACGCCAATTTGCTCACTCGAAGATGGCATGGCAGCTCAACGCCTAACAGCGGCGGTACATGCATCTGCGGGAAGCGGCTCAGTGATTGATATGGAGACTTTTGCAGGAGGACGTGCATGAATGATATATTTGACAAATTTAGTATGAAGGGGAAAAGCACGATTGTTACAGGCGGTGCGGGGTTGTTGGGCAGGCAGTTTTGCAAGACACTGGCAGAGGCTGGCGCTGGTGTGGTGGTGGCTGACCTGAATGGCGAAGCAGCCGCTGCAGTTGCCCAACAGTTGGTTACCGATGGATACTCTGCTGTTGGCGTGAGTGTGGACGTGACCGATCAAAAATCAGTATCTGACATGGTGCAAGCAGCTGTGAAATCCTTTGGACAGTTGGACACAATTGTCTGCAGCGCAGCCATGGATCCCAAATTTGATCATGACAATGTGGGCAAGCAAGGCGCGAATGCGTTTGAAACTTATCCATTGGATGCCTGGAAAGCTGCATTGGATGTTAACTTGACGGGCATGTTCCTGTGCTGCCAGGCGGCGGCGCGAGTCATGGCTGGTCAAAACAGGGGATCCATTATCAACATTTGCTCGACCTATGGTTTGGTGGGACCTGACCAGCGTATATACAAACGCCCCGGGCAGGACACCCAGAATTACAAACCTGTTTTCTATTCTGTCACCAAAGCTGGGGTGCTGGGATTGGTTCGTTACATCGCGACTTACTATGCCGGTACCGGGATTCGCTGCAATGCGCTCACACCGGGTGGTGTGTTTAATAATCATGATGACGTGTTTGTAGAGGCGTATTCTGCTAGAACCGTGATGGGACGCATGGCGCACGGGGATGAGATGAACGGCGCACTGCTTTTCCTGGCGTCAGACGCCTCCTCTTACATGACTGGTTCCAATGTGGTCGTTGATGGCGGGTGGACTGCATGGTAAACGCACCTGAAGTGTTGGCAATCATCCCGGCTCGCGGCGGCTCCAAGGGTATTCCGCGTAAGAATATTCGCCGGTTTGCGGGTGCACCGCTGATTGCGTATTCCATTGCTGCCGGTTTGCAGGCGGAATCGGTGACACGGGTCATCATTTCGACTGATGACGAAGAGATTGCTTCGGTTGCCAGGGCATGGGGCGCTGAAGCTCCGTTTTTACGCCCAGCTGATATTGCCCAAGATGGAACTTTAGATTTGCCTGTTTTTCAGCACGCGTTGCGGTGGTTGGCTGAACATGAAGGTTACCATCCAGATGTTGTTGTCCAACTCCGCCCTACTTCGCCTGTACGACCGGTGGGGTTGGTGGACGAGGCGGTCAACCTGCTTTTGGCGCATCCGGAAGCTGATTCGGTGCGGGGCGTGGTGCCTTCTGGACAAAACCCTCACAAGATGTGGCGGATAGGCGCTGATGGTCGGATGACGCCCTTGTTGACCGTCCAGGGTATGGCTGAGCCGTATAATGCAGCCCGCCAGAGCCTGCCGGTGGTCTACTGGCAGACTGGGCATATTGATGCCATACGCCCTGCAACCATTCTTGAGCAAGGATTAATGAGTGGTAAGGTGATCCTACCAGTGCTGGTTGACCCTCGCTACGCAGTGGATATTGATAATCCAAGTGACTGGCAACGGGCTGAATGGTTGGTGCAGCAGGGTGGCTTGGATATGGTGATACCCGGGAAACGGAAACGCCCTCTGCCAGCGAGTGTTAAATTACTGGTGATGGATTTTGACGGCGTCTTGACGGACAATCGCGTCTGGGTGGATGAGAATGGACATGAGCAAATTGCTGCTTACCGCAGTGATAGCATGGGCTTATGGGAAATTCGTAAGCAGGGTGTAGAATCACTGGTCATCTCGATGGAAACAAACCCGGTAGTATCCGCCCGCTGTAAGAAAATGCAAGTTCCAGTCCTTCAAGGAATTAACCATAAAGACGAAGTGCTGAAACAATACCTGGCGGAACATGGCATTGACCCGGCAGATGTCGTTTATATGGGTAATGATATCAATGATTTAGTGTGTTTCGCTGTTGCCGGTTGTGCAGCAGCGCCTTGTGACGCAGAACCAGAAATCCTGCGACAGGCAGATATTATCCTCACGCGTCGGGGAGGACACGGCGCGGTACGCGAAATGTGTGATTTAATTCTTCAACAACACAATCAAGGAGTGTAACAATGGCACGAGCAATTAAAATTGGTGAGCAGTGGGTGGGCGAAGGTTATCCGACCTATATTGTGGGCGAGATTGGCATTAACCATAATGGCGATGT
>DFYN01000106.1:0-309 GCA_002383615.1 Anaerolineaceae bacterium UBA4081 | reverse complement strand
ATCAGTTACCTGGACTACCGATATAAGACCGAGTTTGGCAAAGAAGAATATGATGAAATTGACCGCTATGCCAAGGAAATCGGCATTCAATGGTTCGCTTCGGTATGGGATGAGACCGCTGTTGATTTTATGGAAGGTTACAACCCTGTTGCTTACAAGATCCCATCTGCTTCCCTGACTGATCACGGTCTGCTTAAGCGGTTGCGTGCCACCAAACGCCCCCTGATTTTATCGACAGGAATGTCCACCATGGAGCAAATTCGGGAGTCGGTAGCATTATTAGGTGAGGAGAACCTGTTGCTGACCCAT
>DFYN01000023.1:4035-6474 GCA_002383615.1 Anaerolineaceae bacterium UBA4081 | reverse complement strand
AATTTATTTGTGATCATCGAAGCAAGGGGATGAATTAAATAGGAAAAAACAAATGCAAGCACCAAGGGTCCCAGTAAGTATTGAAATTTGACCAATGCAAATGCAAGTATGGCAACCAAACTGAGCATGACGACCAGTTTGGTCGTACTGGACCAACNNAAACAGTTTGCACCAGGAATCGGTGATATCAATAATGAGCATGGGCAATCCGCAAAATAGAATCACAGCCACTAAGCCAATCAGCAAAATCAGCATCCAGATTGGTAATGGTTTCTGGGTTGGTAACGGATTTGGTAATTCAATGGTCCCAGAGGGTTCACCCTCAACTGTCATGGGGGGTGGGGCNNCGGACTACATGTGGGTAGGGTTGCGGGTAGACACCTTCTGGTTTTTGAGGGGGATCATTCCTCCCTTGCCCCAAATCAACAGCCAATTCAAAATACAATTTGACTGTTTCACCTAACCCAATCAAGTCTCCCGGAGTGAGGCGGGTGGTAGACTCAATCAGTTCACCATTGACGTAGGTCCCATTGGTTGAACCGTAATCTTGAATCTCACAAATGTCGTTGCGTAATCGAATGACGGCATGCCGCCGGGATACTTCCACGTCCTGGAGAACCACATCACAGGCAACATCCCGACCGATGATGTTCTCTGCTTTTTCAAGCGGATAAGTAACACCAGGCATTAATCCTGTTTCAACTCGCAATCTATAAAGACCTGCCATGATCTACCTCCAGTACACCTTACCTTTCAAAGTGTACAGGGTCGACGCATCGATGTCAACCAGATAATTTTTGCGATGATTTAATAAAAAGACCCCACCATGCCGTGTGATGTAAAGTTTTGAACCTGCAGAAGCAGGTAGGGTTCAGCCGCTAATGTGCTACCTTGGCTTTCGCCTATCGTATTACACCAGTGAGTGAAGAACCCATTTTGGACGTGTTGGCTCAAAACCAGTAATACATCATCACGAACACAGTAGGGCAATTGACTTATACCACACAAAAATAAAAATGACTAGATTTTCGAGATGTGGGTGTATCGGTAAGTAATGTTCGCTTGATACCCCGTTTTCGGATGCGATACTTTTCAAATGGTTGTACAATCATTATTAGGTCCATATCATTCTACGACGAGAAAAGTCCGTGCGAAAAACCATCAGTCTGCCATTACTCATTAATTTTCTGATTGGTTGCTCAACAGCCAGTAGCAATATCACCGAAGAAGGAATCTGGTGGAGAGCTTCCCAAAAAGATGGGAATAGCGCTGTTTATTTGATCCACCAGGCTGAGATTGCGGTTCCAACAGGCGGTACAGTTGAGCCAAAACCTGGCGGTTTGTATATGATGCTGATGGGGCTAAGTACTGACTTGGGTGAGCGTCAAAGCATAGACTGCATGCTTACCTTCAAGAATGCCAGTAAAGCAACAATTTCTGTTCCCATTTGAATGCCATAGGATCACCATGCCTGCAATTCGCGCGTTTATAGCCATCGACCTTACGCCTGCCATACGAACTGAACTTAGCCGTATATCCGCCCGCTTAAAAAAGGAAATTGGCACTGCGGTACGGTGGGTTCCTTCTCAGAATATCCACATAACCTTAAAATTCTTGGGAGATGTGTCTGAGGTAAACATAGAGCTGCTCTGCCACCTCCTAAAAAACGAAGCCTCCCGTCATCAACCTTTCGAATTACATGTGGGCGATTTGAGCGCTTTCCCTTCACCCAGTCGACCGAGGGTGATTTGGGTTGGGGTGCATGCACCTCCTGATCTGGCATCATTGCAGAAAGCCATTGACAATGAAACCCAACATCTGGGTTATGCATCTGAGGATAAAGCGTTTTCTCCACACTTGACCATTGGACGCGTTTCCCAGCATGCGACACACGAAGAGATAAAACGCATCACTGAAACATTAAAACAAACCACAGCGCTCTCTGTTGGAGCGATTGAGGTTGATGCAATCTGCTTGTTCAGGAGCGACCTTAATCCGGAGGGAGCGCAATATACCCGGTTGTATACTGCGCCGTTATCAGCGCCTGGGGTATGATAAAATTGAGAAAAGATTGTTGAGGTGAAACCTGTCTGCTTTAGATTTAGCGCACGCAATTGTGAATGCTTTGGAAGAAAAAAAGGGCGAAAATATTGTCTTGATGGACATGCAAGGCGTTGTACCTTTCACAGATTACTTTATCATCTGTTCTGGTACCAGCGACCGTATGCTGGATGCCCTCTCAGATGTTGCCTCGGATGCGGCTAAGAAATCGGCTGATATCAATGCCCGCCAGGAGGGAAAACCAAGTGACGGTTGGTTGTTAGTGGATGCAGGGGATGTCGTTATCCACCTTTTCTCACCCGATCAGCGCGATTACTATCAGCTCGAGAAATTGTGGGAGAAAAGCAAAATACTCCTACGGGTTCAATAATAAAATCA
>DFYN01000023.1:1221-4027 GCA_002383615.1 Anaerolineaceae bacterium UBA4081 | reverse complement strand
ATGTTGGAATTGAAGGGTTCCATCATGCCACCTTCAGAAATTCGCCAGTAGACGCAGTCATCTCCTCCTGAGGTGGTTTGCAGATTACCCGGTGCGGGGTCCGATGCTGCACCTGCAGGACCCATCATCCAGTCCTGTATCGCCATGGCAGGAAGCACAATAGGTAGTACAGATTTCCGCGCCCGCTGCAGCTGAACCAGCGTCTCCAGCAACCAGATTGATTTTGCCAGCCTACTCTGCTGGAACAGCAACAACTGCCTCACCACNNCATTCTACCCATGAAATTGAATGATTGACTGATTTGATACCAGGACAGAGAAACTCAATTAAATAAAGGCGGAAGTCAATCTTTTACAAGATTTATCATATTTGTTATAATCTACACACATTCTAGGATATTTGTCACTTTATCAAAATAAACAAATCGTTTATGTTTACAATAATCATCAAGAATTTGAGGTAACTTCCATGTTCAAAATATCTCGCCGCCTGGATTACGGCATCCAATTAATGATCGCTTTGGCATCAGAACCGCAACACACCCCTATCCCCACTGCTTCACTTGCCAAGAAACTGCAAATACCTTTGCCGTTTATGCACCAGATTGGTCATACCCTGATGCAAGCCGGGCTCATCAAGGCTTCCCCTGGTCCACGCGGCGGATTACGCTTAAACCAACCTCCCGAAGAAATATCCTTGCTTAAAATTGCTGAAGTATTAGAAGGACCTATCTACGTCAATAGTTGTCTGGAATGCGGGGATAGCTGTCCGCATGAAGAAGATTGCACTGCCCAACCCGTTTGGCGCAATATTCAGGTCACCGTCAAAGATTACCTAGCATCTACATATCTGGCATCCCTTGCGCGGAATTAACCAAGGGTATTCATCCGAAATTCACAAAAGCAAATGACCGATCCAGGAACATCATCAGGATCGGTTTTGCATTAATTGGGTTTTACAGTCAGCACTTAAGTTACGGTTGATTGTTGATCCGTGATAAGAGCTGGAGAACGTGATGCCACCTGAAGAAAAACTTGTGGGAGCCGGTCGTTTTTCTATTTCTTGATTTCTGCAAGTATTTGGCTGCTGTGTCCATCTGGTTTGACGTTTTCAAACACCTTTTGGATAACGCCATCAGGTGAAATGATGAACGTTGTTCTAAATACGCCCTTATACTCGCGCCCCATAGATTTCTTCAGTCCCCAAACCCCATATTGTTCGCAAACTGCATGATCCACATCAGACAAAAGAGTGTAAGGCAAGTTGTACTTTAACTTGAACTTGATATGTGACTTCGGTGCATCCGGACTCACACCTAACACAACTGCTCCTGCTGCCTGGTACAAGGTGTAATCATCCCGAAAACCACATGCCTCAGTGGTACAACCCGGGGTATCATCCTTGGGGTAGAAGTAAAGGATGACATATTTTCCACGATAGTCACTCAACTTATGGAGTGACCCGGTTTCATCCGGAAGTTGGAAATCCGGAGCTGGAATGGAAGCTTTGATTACCATTTTTTCTCCTGTTTTTTAAGAATACGGGGAACCAGTTTTATGGCGTCCCTTCAAAAGAAATTGAGCCCATCTTCGAAGTATTATAACCGGGTACCTGCGCGATAGACTCTTTGAATGAATTATCAGCCATTAACCTAAATAATGGAGCTGCCAGTTCAGAGTCAGCAAATGTTATTGGCATCGCCAGCTCATAGGATTCGGAAGCAATCGGAACAAAATCGAGACCTAATGCACGCGCTGCAGCAGCCACTCCCAATCCGCAATCCGCTCGCCCTGAAGCGACTGCAACAGCAACTGCCAGGTGAGTGTATTCCTCCTGGTCATATCCGTTGATATCCTGAGGGGAGATGCCTTGTTTGGCGAGTAAATAATCTAATAATACCCGTGTACCGGCACCTCGTTGTCGATTGACAAATTGGATATCCTTCCTTGCCAAGGCAGAAAAATCATGGATGTCCTTTGGGTTCCCCGGAAGCACCATCAACCCCTGCTCGCGTTCAGCCCATCGCACCAACCTGATTGGTACACCTGCCAGGTACCTGGCAAGATAGGATATGTTATACACACCTGTCTCAGGGTCCAGCAAATGTGTGCCTGCCAGATGAGTCTCACCACGGCGCAGGGCAACCAGCCCACTTTGGCTGCCGACATTAGCGCTTACCAATCGGCGTTGGAAGGGTAATAAGGCTTGAGCGAACAAGTCGAGGGTCATATCGTGCGACCCGATCGCAAATATGGTGCGCTCCAACTCAGCCAATGGGGTTGTCATTCGGATACTGACACTCGCCCCTGCTTCCAACCCCTGGACACCCCGTGGGATGACCAACACACCATCCGCACGGGTTAAGGACGTGATGACCCCCGCACCTCTAGGAAGGGGCGCCGCCAGTAATCGTTTATCCACCCGT
Source organism: Anaerolineaceae bacterium UBA4081 (assembly GCA_002383615.1). GTDB lineage: Bacteria > Chloroflexota > Anaerolineae > Anaerolineales > Anaerolineaceae > UBA4081. Next base: position 1,602 of record DFYN01000023.1, on the reverse strand, counting down.
CCAACCGCTACCCGCACATAATCATCATCACCAGGTGGTGAAACTATCTTGCGCGTCAGGACTGCCTGAACAATCGTATCATCCTGCGAGTTGGTTCCTAACCAAGATTCAATGAGGGGTTTCACAAATAAGTCCATCGTCATAGCAGCTGATACCGGGTAACCTGGTACACCAATCACAGGCACATATTCAGGCTCACCTGGGTGAACTATACGTCGTTTGATTAGCCCTAATATGACTGGATGACCAGGTCGCACTGCAATACCATGCACCAGCAGCGTCCCCAAATCGCCAACGATTTGGGCAGTGAAATCCTCAGATCCTGCAGATGACCCCGCATTGACCAGTACCAGGTCATATTTATCTGCGGCATCCTGGACA
>DFYN01000023.1:0-1131 GCA_002383615.1 Anaerolineaceae bacterium UBA4081 | reverse complement strand
TTCGAGTAACTTTGAGAGTTGTGGTACCGCATGCCGCCGCAGCGCCTAAATCTGCTGGTTGTAGGTGTCGCCCACTTAAAAGGACGAGTTGAGAGGCAACAATATCTTCGCCCATCGGTCTAACGTGCGACCATGGCACTAGAGCAGCCCGCAGTCGTATGACCTGTGGATTTCTCGGATTAGAGGAATTTGTTCCATCTATATTGAGTGGCTCAACTTCTTCAATAGGGACAATAGCGTTTGCCCAATCTGGCAACGCATCTCCTGTGTCCACATATACTGCTTCGGCAGGCAAAGATAATGAAATCGGGCGTGCTGGTAGAGCACCCGAAGTGGTTTCTGCAAGAACCGCAAAGCCATCCATCGCAGCAGCATGATAATGCGGAGCCGATATTGCTGCTACAACAGGTTCTGCTAATACCCGACCTAAAGCATACTCATCCAGTGGAATAACCTCGCTCGAAAATGGCTTGCCAAGCCCAACTTCAGCGAGTGCCTGTTTGAAGTGCGACCGCGCATCCTCGAGGGGAATATCATGTAGATAAAAAGACATCGTTACCTCCAGGGCAAGAGGTTGGAAAACTTTTCCAAATCATAATCAGATTGGACTTCCAGTCGGCTGAGGTAATATAAAGTCGAAAGGTCATGGTTAGATAAGATACCCAATCCAACAGCACCCAGATAGCGATTATTAGCCACAGCATTCACCACAGAAGGGTCAATCGCACCGAATGGGTAGGCAAATGTGTTTACCGGGACTTGAAATGTTTGCTGAAGAACATCCCGAGAGGACACCACTTCATATGGCAAGGCGTCATGGTTTTTGCTTAAGTCGATGTGAGTATAACTATGTGACCCGATTTCCCAACCAGCGTTGATTAACTGTAAGACACTCTCATTGGATATCACATCCCTGCCGTTCATCCGACCTGCAATCAAGTAAATAGTTCCTTTAAAACCATACGCATCCATGATTGGAAAAGCGTTGGTAAACACATCTTCATCGCCGTCATCAAATGTAATCACCACAGGTTTCTCAGGTAAGTCAGCCCCCGTCATGATCGCCTGAACAACTGTTGAGATAGGTATGGTTGTGTAACCATTTGACCATAGCCACGCCATCTGCTCCGC
>DFYN01000021.1:246-6453 GCA_002383615.1 Anaerolineaceae bacterium UBA4081 | reverse complement strand
ACCGCTAATACCCATAACTCTGGCAGATTTGCTCTGATGGTTCAATAATGCCCATGATGATGGGGTCGGTATTAAACATTGCACGGACTTCGCCCATTATTTTCATGGCTTCTTCACAGTAGTTGTTAGAGGGGCGGTGCAGGGCTGCCAATACGGAGCCGTAAGTATAGTAATAAAGCACAGTGCTGCTGTTCAAAGGCAGCCCTTGAATGGTTACAGGTGGGTCGGTCTCATCACACAGTCGGACATCACAGGTGTCCGCTTCCCCGCAGCCGCGTACCGCACAACGTAAAGCCGGAATAGACCCCTCGTAATTTTTGGCTTTGAAGAAAATCACACCGGTTTGCCCGTAGATATTGGCACTATAAGGATTAAACAAGAGCGCTTTGCGAATGTTTCGCGAGGCAGCGAAGAACTCGCCCTGATTGGCATACGTATTGGCAATGGCAATATATGGTATTGGGTCTTTAATCCCCAACTGTTCATTAATCAATGCTGCTTTCTCAAAGGTTTCAAGCGCAAGTCCATAAAAGGGATTGGGTTGTGGCGTGCGTTCCGCCAACACCCGGTAATTGACGCCAATGGCGATATGTAAGAAAGTAAGGTTGGGGGTCAATTCAATGGCTTGCCGGTATGCGGTAACAGCATCCTCGTAATATCCCAGCGATTCCCTGACATACGCCAGCACCCGATACACGTCCATGGATGGTTGGTTCCGGTCTAGCGCTTGACGGATATATTGTTCTGCCTGGACAAGTTTCTGTTGATCCGTCAAGATTTCAGCGTAATATGCCATTGCCAACGCATTGGTTGGGTCAAGTTGTAATGCGCGGACAGCTTCTTTCTCAGCGATGGTCAAGTACTCCACCCGATTATCACTCGCCAAAACCTGTGAGGCAAGCCAATCATAAACAAACGCACGAACCGCATGCGCCAGGCTCGAATCAGGCGTTAACTCTACTGCCTTGTCTACGGACACCAGGGCTTCCTGCAAGCGTGCAAGCCGTTCTTCATCAGTCGTCAGCTGGCGGGTGGAATAGGTTTGGATGCGGGCAAGTTCAGCCCACATTTCTGCATTATTTGGATCAATTTGAACAGCAGACTGGTAAGCGGCAATCGCCTTGTTCATATCTCCCGCAGCCAGATGGGTTTCGCCCTCCANNTATATTTCCGTCATAATAGCCGCGTAACAAAAACAACATAGCAAATACCGCAGCAATTAATACGAATATCCGCACAGGACTGTCCCTGCGGGGTGATTTCCTAAAAATGGGTTTTGCCTGGCTCAGGTCAATCATGGGCTTAGGGCGTAAGGGTTACCTCAGGGGCAGGTGTACCTTCGGTTAATGGTGACTCGCTCACGCTGGCTGTGGGCGTACCATTACTTGAATACTGTGTACAGATATCTATAATCGCCTGGGCATTTAATTGGGCGGTTTGGTCTGTGGCAACCGCATTTTGGAGCAGCTGCGATAATTGCAGCGCTTCGCCGCATTCTCCCGTCTCTGCCAATGCCAGCCCATAGGCTGAATAGTACTCAATAATTCGGAACGAGTTGCTCAACTTAAGACCTTCAACGGTCACACCATCATCGGTTGTGCCACCGCGGACAGCCAAACGCAGCTCACGAACCGCGCCGGTCAAGTCGCCGTTTTTCCTTAACATGACTCCCCAGTTGCCATGCATAAAGGGGTCAGCAGGCGCAACCTTGACGGCATCTTCCGCATATTGGACAGCGCGGGGGTATTCACCCAGCGAATAGTATGTCCTGGCGATATAGGTTAACGGCAGCGGGTCTAGCGGGTTGAGGGAATTCGCCCGGTTGAATTCGTCCACTGCATCCTGCCAGCGTTCCACCGCCCGGTAGTTGCGCCCAAGCGCAAGATGCAGGTCGGCGATATTGGGATTGATGGCAATGGCAGCCTCAAACTCCGTGATGGCTTCAGTTGTGTTGCCGGTATATTCCAGCACGATGCCGCGGGCACGGTGGGTCTCCAACGAATTTGGGGCAAGGCGTTGGGCTGTGCGGCTGGATTCAGCTCCTTTATCCAGTAAACCCAGGGGCGCCGAGTCTGTCTGGCTGTAATTCGCCTGCACCTCTGCCAGATAGGCAAAATAAGTGCCGTTGTTTGGTTCCAGCGAGATCGCCTGTTCCAAAGCGGTTTGGGCAGGCAGGTAATCTTCCAGGAAACCAAGCGCCCATCCACGCAGCGCATGTGCTTGACCCAGGCTTGGGTTGATCAGCAGCGCGTTTTCTGCGCTGGTCAAGCCTTCCTGGTACCTACCTGTATAGATTTGAAGGAGCGACATCGCCAGATAGTTGGCAGGATTTTGTGGGTCGGATTTTACCGCCTGCATGTAAGCTTCAATCGCTTGAGCGTATTTACCCGCTGAGACGAGGGCTTGAGCGTCAGAAATGTAAGAATCGGGTGAGCGGGTGGGTGTGGGTGTTGGAATAAATAACGGTTGAGTGGTTGGCACAATAAATTCCAGAACATACACAGCTCCAGCCACGAGCGCTAATAGGAAAATCAGACGCAATGGGTTAGTTTTGCGTCTGCGGGTGTTCATGCTCCATTTACTGCCGCGAATTTGCATATATTCATCTTACCATCACTTGTAGCAGCGTCAAGAATGGACTGCATTTGACGTTTGACAGAAAATCACTAAAATCAATGCATGCGTTTCGATGTGTTCACATTATTCCCCTCAGTATTTCAACCCTACCTTGCGGCAAGCATCCTTGCACGTGCTGCCCAGACTGGATTGATTGATGTAGCGCTTCACGACATTCGCCTGTGGGCGGAGGATAAGCACCACACCACGGATGACACGCCCTTTGGCGGTGGAGGGGGCATGGTCATGAAACCAGAGCCGGTATTTGCTGCAGTTGAAGCGACGCTGGGAATGCCATTTGACTGCCCGCTCATTCTAATGACCCCTCAGGGGCGCACCTTTAACCAGCAGATTGCCCGGGAATTATCAGAGCTGCCAAGAGTGGCTTTCCTGTGTGGTCATTATGAAGGCATCGATGAACGCATTCGCGAGCACCTTGTTACAGACGAAATTTCAATAGGTGATTTTGTACTGACAGGAGGTGAACTTCCAGCTTTGATGATCATTGACGCGGTCACACGGTTGCTGCCTGGCGCACTGGGTGACCCGGAAGGCGCATCGGATGATTCGTTTGAGTCGGGATTGTTAGAGTATCCGCACTATACCCGACCGGCGGAATTTCGGGATTGGGCAGTACCGGCGGTATTGCTTTCCGGCAACCACGCTGAAATTAACCGCTGGCGCCGAGAGCAAGCGCTGCGCCGCACTTACCTGCGCCGACCTGATTTACTAGCCAGCATGGCATTGAGTGACACCGACCAGCGCTATTTATCCAGACTGGTTCGTGAACTGAAAGAGCAGCAAGACAGCCATTCTTCACTTGAGGGAGACTCATGAAACTGAACTACGGAAAAACGTTCGTGCTTGGTTTTGGTTTCTTTGGCGTTAGCGTGATATGGAGCGTGTATAACGCCTTCGTACCGGTATTCCTGCAGTCCAGATTCAACATGGCAGCAGGTTTCATCGGTATCTTTATGACTTTGGATAACATTGCTTCGCTGTTTATCCAACCATTGGTCGGCGCCTACTCCGACCGGCTGCGCACACCCATAGGTCGGCGCATACCATTCATTATTATTGGCGCACCGATTGCCGCACTGGCATTCATATTCCTGCCTTTTACAAAATCGTTATTCCTTTTCTTCCTGGCAGCCACAGTTTTATTACTGAGTATGGCGATCTGGCGAACACCCGTGGTGGCATTGATGCCGGACATCACCCCGTCCAAGCATCGCTCGCCTGCCAACGGTATTATCAACTTGATGGGCGGTCTGGGCTCAATTATTGCCTTCCTGATCGGCGCAACCCTGTATGAAATGAATCCTGCCAATCCCTTCTATCTCGCCTCAGCCCTGGTGGTAGTGTCAGCTGTACTGGTGTTTATATTTGTCCGTGAACCTTCAGAATTTATCGATAAGGCTACCCATCTGGAACCGGTGGCGGAAGTGGACGACCAGGTTCGTGCCCAGGGATTGCTACGCAGCGTCAAGAAAGTCCTGCTGGACCCTGATAAAAGCGCATTCCGGGTGCTGCTCGCTATTTTTCTGTGGTTTGTCGCCTACAATGGCATTGAAGCATTCTTTACCCTTTACTGCGTCAATCAACTTGGATTAAGTGAAGCAGATGGCTCACGCTTGCTGGGGCAGATGTCCCTCATCTTTGTCTTGATGGCGTTGCCGGCTGGCTACATCGGCAAAGCAATTGGGCGAAAGCGTACCATTCTGATGGGTATCGCGGGAATGGCGATAGGCATTTCCCTGTTTTACTTCCTTCCATCCGGTTTCCTGGCTGGGTCAGTCGCCAAAATCCCTATGCTGGGTGACATTCGCGGCGCTTCCTTCATCCTATTTGGATTAGGGTTGTTCTGGGCGCTTATCAACATTAATTCCCTGCCGATGGTGGTGGATATGACCACCGATGTCAACATTGGCACATTCACCGGGATGTATTACCTCTTTTCCACTTTGGCAGCCATTTTGGGTCCCATCATGTACGGTTGGATCATCCAATTGACTGGGAACCAGTACCTGCAATTAATGCTGGTTTCTCCATTGTTTATGCTCGGCGCGTTTATCTCAATGGCGGGTGTGCGCAAAGGTGAAGCAAAGGTTGCTCAACCAAGTAATACCCTGTAAATAGATTCGGATGGACCATTAAGGACTCATCATGGGCGGTAATTTACCGTCCATGATGATTTTCCTTGACATTAAGACTTGATTAACACTTGAAAGGAGGTTATACTTTTTACAAGATGCAGTTCGCCGAACTGCATAAACCCCTTTCCAATCCTTACGGAGGAGAAGATATGTCCAAGAAACTGTACGTTGTTTTCGCAATTGTCCTGCTTGCATCACTGTTATTGACTGCCTGCGGAACACCTGCGCCGGTTGTCGAAGAGAAATTCAAAGCCTGCCAGGTAACTGACACGGGTGGTATTGATGACAAATCCTTCAATGCAACTGCATGGAAGGGCGTCCAAGATGCCGTCACACAGTATGGCATCGAAGGTAAAATCTTGGAATCGGCTCAAGCTGCCGATTACGAGAAGAATATCAATGCCTTCCTTGAAGAAGGATGCGACATCATCGTTACCGTTGGTTTCCTGCTGGGCGATGCGACCAAGGCTGCTGCAGAAGCCAACCCAGATGCGAAATTTGCTATTGTTGACTTTGCTTACGACCCGACGATTCCGAACGTTGTTGGGTTGGTCTACAATACTGATGAAGCTGCCTTTGTAGCTGGTTACCTGGCTGCTGGCATGACCAAGACCGGCAAAGTTGGTACCTTCGGTGGTATTCAGATCCCGACCGTCACCATCTTCATGGATGGTTTCTACTACGGTGTGCAGTACTACAATACCCAGAAGGGTACCGCTGTGGAAGTCCTTGGTTGGGACCCCGTTGCGGCGACCGGTCTTTTCACCAACTCCTTTGAAGACCAAACCCTTGGCAATCAGTATGCAATTCAACTGATGGACCAGGGTGCGGACATCATCATGCCGGTTGCTGGTCCTGTTGGCATTGGCGCTGCAGCTGCTGTTAAAGACCGTGGTAATGCCCTCTTCATCGGCGTCGATTCTGACTGGGTTGTTTATCAGCCTGATTACGCCTCAGTCATTTTGACATCTGTCAATAAGGGAATGGACACCATGACGACTGCTGTTATTAAATCCGCCATGGATGGTACTTTCGCCGGTGGCGTTCTTGTAGGCACGATGGCTAACAATGGCGTAAGCATTGCCCCATATCATGACCTGGATGCATCAGTTCCGGCTGAGTTGAAAGCCGAAGTTGAACAGATTCAGAAGGACATCATTGCGGGTACCCTAAAGGTCAAACCCTAATTCGGTCTGATCCACAGGTAATTAATAGGGCTGGCTTATGCCAGCCCTATTTTGTTGTTTTGCTAATTGTGTTATCCCTTCTTTCGCCTCCCAAGAATGACTGCCAGCGCCACAATCAGGATAAGCAACCCACCGCCAATGGCTATTGCCATAAGAATGGTTCTCAGCGTACTCCCATCTAGTCCAGGTACAGGAGATTGTGTAGGGGCGGTTACCTCGTCCGAAGAGGTCACAATTTGGAAAGCGGT
>DFYN01000021.1:0-122 GCA_002383615.1 Anaerolineaceae bacterium UBA4081 | reverse complement strand
GCCTCGACCCCCGGAAAACCAAGCGAACCGGCTGCAGATGACCCACTGGCAAGGTTGGCGCTGGCGACAAAGTCATAGGTGTCCGCTTGAATGGTCGATGTGGGGGCGGGCAGGCTTAAGGC
>DFYN01000173.1:7777-7954 GCA_002383615.1 Anaerolineaceae bacterium UBA4081 | reverse complement strand
TGCCTTGATGTGGTAGAACAGCGGGATGCTGGGCAGGTCTTTAGCCAGAATCAATTGCGCCAATCCGTGATTCGCGGATGCATTCGCGGCATCCAACCCGGCTCCCAAGGCGGCGGCGCAGGCGATATCGTATGCATCGTTTGAGTACCCGATGACGTTCAAGCCTCCATAACGGGT
>DFYN01000173.1:0-7637 GCA_002383615.1 Anaerolineaceae bacterium UBA4081 | reverse complement strand
ATCAGCCAGGTGATTGAAAACGGCGTTCCATTCACAATTCCCGGTACACCCAGGGCAACCCGGGGTGTGGCAGGGTTATTATCGGTATCCCGCCAACCCACTTCATCCAGCAGGGTTTGCCCCGCTATCGTGTCGAATGCGTAGGCAGGCAAACCTGACGCTGCCAGGGGATGATTGGGAGACAGGTAGCTGCCCGGGATGCTGGTGAAACCATAGAATACCTGATCAACCACTGCCTGCCGGTCAAGGCATTGCGCAAATGCCTGCCGGACGCGGACGTCACCAAAGAAGTCCGGGCGGTCACCCACAAACGGGTTATAGATATCATCGTAAGAGGCGGGCTTGATGCCAAAATCAAGGTGTTCCCACTCAAGCCCCTGGACGATGACCGCCTTTAGCCTGCCATCCGTCTGCAAGTCTTTGAGGGCTTCCAACTGGGTTTCAATCAGGGTGTTTGAATCCACTACGTCGCACTCACCTGCCAGCAGGGCAGTCAGGGCAGCATCTCCCTGCATACTTAGGAAGCGGTAGGACAGCGTGTCAAACTTCGGCAAACCTTCGCTTGCCCGGAAGTAAAGCGGATTCTTGATCAGCGAGATATGGTCGCCGGCGACCCATTCATCTATCACGTACGGTCCCCAGCCAAGCGGCTTGCGGCTGCTCGGGTCGGCTGCCAACAAATCACCAGCAGAGTATGCGTTGAGGGTATGCGCTGGCAGGGGAAGCCAGAACAGGCTACCCGCATCAATTGGCAGGAAGCCTGGTTTTCCAGTCCAGACCACAGTGCGGGCGTCTTGTGCAGAATAGGTTGCAGTCCGGTCTATATTTTTCTTGCTGACTGGCGTGGCAGAATCGTTTGATATATTAAATGAATACACCGAGTCATCGGCTGTAAGCGGTGTGCCATCCGACCAGGTGATACCGTCAATGAGCTGGTATTCCAGCGACATTTGGGCTACACGGACTTCGCCGGCGCCGCCATATGCTGTGGCACAATCCAGGCTGGCACAACCTTCCGGAAAATATTGGACGCCGGTCGTTAGCGCGACCAGGTCGCCATCCGTATTGACGACCTCATCTCCTGCATTGAGAGTCACAGCAGATAGGGTTAATCCACCGTTGGCTTGAGAGGGAATTTCAGAGATAATGACGGGAACTGGTTGAAAGTTGACGGTGTCAATCGGACCGTCATAAATGGCTTCCAGGACGCTCCACATACTGCGCGACGAACCGCCATAAGCGTAGAGTGTCTGCGGTTCCTGACCAATGCATACCGTCAGGTGGCGGGGTTGAACAGGGGTGCCAGTGGGCGTAGGTGGAATGGGTGTTATAGATGGAAGCGGCGTTGGAGACGCTGGTGAAGGTGTACACCCTGTCACCAGGGCAGCCAGGCTGGCAATCAGGAGCAAGCCTGCCAGCCACCATACCCAGCGGGGTTTGGTGCGATGACGCAGGTTGGGACGCTCAGCACGGGCGACCAGCTGGCGGGTGCAGTACCAGCAGAAATCAGCAGCGGCAGGGATAGTCTTGCCGCAATATGGGCAGGCGATAGAAAGTGCAGGTGGTTCATTCATGCCATGATTATAATGCATGCACCACATAGATGAATACGTATCATTTGACAATCAGGTGACAGGAAGAGAGCAGGTTTACTCTAGACAGGCGAATGTAAAACTCACGAAATAAGGTGAGTTTTCTAATTGAACACTTAACTCTGGCTGATTGAGAATTAATCTCAATAAGATATTATGAAGGCGTCAAGGAAGGTTTCTCCTACCTGCTTTGATGAGAAGATGGTTGTGGATTAACGGTGAATTACTGGTAGCGTAAAACAGGCGTTTTGTCCGCCTGTTTTACTTTAAACCATACCCTCCAGTCGCTTCATGCTTTCAATCCGTTGTTTATATTTAAACTAGCTCATCACAGGTCAAATTCTGCGTAAATGGATATTGGCTCACCTACATTGATGGTCACAAAGGCGGGAATGTTCTAAAAGAACCTCACCGTTGCTCAATAATTCTCCTTACCAGAGATGGGAGTTGGTTCTAGTTGTCCAAGAAACCCGGTTATAATAAGGTGCGTCTGCGCTAGGGCAGACAAACCTCCCCATTGAAGGAATACAATGAGCAAACTGTATGAGACCGTTAAGAATCACCGTGTGAAGGTTTTCTTTCTGCTTTCGCTATTATTGGGCTATTCTCAATGGATCTTAACTGGGAAACCAAACTGGTTTATTTATGGCATGCTGATATCCGGGCTCATCTTGACCGCGCTCTTTGAAGGCAAAAAAGGGATCATGGATCAGCTTAGAAGTGCGATCCGGTTCAAAAGCAGCTATAAGAATTATCTTTACATATTGCTGACTCTTGTGGCTATGAACATTGCCACCTTGGGGCTGGCTTACATCCTGTATGGCGACGTGCCGTCCCTGTCCATGATCAGAAACGAACCGCTGATGATCCCTGTGTTTATATTGCTGACGTTAACTGGCGGTCCGATTGCCGAAGAGTTGTTTGGCTTGAGAGGTTTTGCGTTACCCAAGTTACTTGGCAAGTACACCCCGCTTGTCAGTTCGCTCATTGTTGGCTTTTTCTTTGGCGCATGGCACTTGATTGAATTCTTCCGTCCGGGATCATCCCAATACGCGATTGGGTTGGTTTATTATCCCCTTTTCATTGTAGATGAAATTGCCCATTCCATCCTGATGACCTGGATCTACCTCCGCAGCGACCGGAACCTATTTGTAGGCGGCATATTCTTTCACCTAGTGATGAACGTTTGCCTGGTGCTTTTCCAGACGGATTTTACACTCAGCAATGTCAATGTTTTTCCAAAAATCAACTCGCACTATTTCGTCATTTACGCGCTGCTTGCCACCGTTTTTGCAGTGTTTATTGCAGTAAAAACAAAAATGTATCATACGAAAGAATCAACGGGCATCGGCACCGATCCACTCTAAATCCGGCTAGCCTGCTATTCTGGTCAGGTTGTTCCCAAGGCTTTCTACGGTAATGGTATGGGCTTCCAACCCAGTTTCGAAAGGCGTGGGCTTAAGAATTGAAATTCCCTCGTTGAGCCGCCATTAGGCTTCCCTGGCGTTAAACTTATGATTAATATCCATTAGAAACGTGAGAATAATGCCCCCATGAAGGGCATATTTATAATTTGTATAACTTGACGATTGTCCTGACATAACCTATAATCTGCCTAACCCTTAAGGGTAGCGAGCAGCGAAGGACGGGTTGTTGACAGGCAGACCTGGCTGGTGAACCTGGAAAGCCTCAGAACGTTCGCAAGCACGCGAACCCAATCGTTCACACTCTATTCGGAGGAGAGAACATGAAAAATAATAAGTTAATGCTGGTACTGAGCCTGGTCGTGCTAATGAGCATGGTTCTGGCTGCCTGCGGTACCCCTGCCACCACCACACCGGTTGTGACAGAAGCCCCTGTCGTCACCGAAGCCCCGACCGAGACCGCAGTTGTCTTCGAGCCGCAGCCTTTCGGTGAGAACCTGCCGACTGCGCCTACCATCACCACGCCGCTTGTGGTNNATATGACCAAGACGTTGTTAGCATGACGCAAATTTCCTTGTTAACCACCGACCGTGTGGGCGGCATCATCTTCAATGCAATTGAAGGCGAGACCGTCAGCTATAACGGCACGGACTACCTCTACAAGGGAGCTGCAGACACCAAAGTGGAATATGATGAAGCATCAGACACCACCAAGTACACAGCTAAACTCCGTGTCGGAATGAAATTCTCCGATGGCGAACCTGTGACTGCGGATGACATCATCTTCACCTATTACACCTACCTCGATCCGTCCTATGTCGGCTCAACCACGCTGTCATCCTATGACATCATTGGTTTGAAAGACTATCAGACACAGACCACCAGCGAAGTGTTTGACAAGTATGCCGCCATGGCTGCTGCAATCCTGGCTGCCGGTCCCGACCATGTTTGGGCATCTACCGATACCTGGACAGAAGAACAGCAAGTAGACTTCTGGACTCGTTTCAAGAGTGCGTGGACTGCCGACGTTCAATCCATCGTCGACTACGTCAATGCCAATTACATGGATGCTTATGGCGAAGCGATCATGGGAATGACTCCTGACGTCATCCTCGCAAATGATGGCTTGAAGATCGCCTTCGGCATGGCTCTGTGGGGTTTTGCAGAGGTTGATCCTGCCACTGGTCTCACCACTGGCGGAACAACTGGCAAGACCTGGGACTTGGTCACCACCTTCCCAACCATTGAAGATTACTACAACGAAGCCTATGCCAAGTACGCTGGCGACCTGGCTGCCTATGGCGAAATTGAACCCGTAGATGCACCTCTGGATCTGCTGGGTAATGTCAACTCTGGTTTCATCGGTCTCTGGGGTCCCCAGGATGAAGCTATGGGTGGCGCAGGCGTCCCCAACATCGCCGGTATCGTCAAAGTTGACGATTACACCGTTGAAGTTACTGTGAAGGGCTTCTCAGCCCCCGCTGTATACTCCATCCTCGGCATCAATGTTACCCCGCTGCACTACTACGGCGACCTCGCTAAATACGATTATGCCAACAATAAATTTGGCTTTGACTATGGCGATCTCTCCAAGCAGGAAAGCCTGTCCGCAACCCCGATGGGCGCCGGTGCGTACAAGTTCGTCAAGTATGACAACCGTGTGGTCTACTTCGCAGCCAATGAACTTTACTATCGCGGCTGCCCGAAGATCGCAGAAATCCAGTTCAAAGAGACAGCTTCCGCTGAAGTTGCTTCCTCTGTTCAGACTGGTACCTCAGATGCAGGTGAAATGACGGGTTCGCGCTCCCGCTTCGATGAAGTTGCATCCTACAACACCAATGGCGAAATTACTGGTGATGTCATTACCACCAGCAAAGTCGATAACCTTGGTTACGGTTACATCGGCATCAACGCTGATAACGTCAAAGTTGGAGACGATCCTGCTTCCGACGCTTCCAAGAACCTGCGCAAGGGTTTGGCGACTGTCCTGGCTGCCCATCGCGAAGTTGCGATCAACAGCTACTACGGCGAAGCCGCCAATGTCATTAACTACCCCATCTCCAACACATCCTGGGCAGCTCCACAACCGACCGATGATGATTACCAGGTTGCCTTCTCGGTTGATGTAGCTGGCAATCCCATCTACACCGCAGAAATGACCCCGGAAGAGAAATACGCTGCTGCAGAAGCTGCAGCCCTCGGCTTCTTCGAAGCCGCTGGTTTCACTGTTGCAGATGGCAAACTCACCGCAGCCCCCGAAGGCGCCAAGTTGTCCTATGAAGTCATCGTTCCTGGTGACGGCACGGGCGACCATCCCGCTTTCGCAGTCCTGACTGGCGCCCAGGCTTCCCTGGCGAACATCGGCATGGAACTGAAAATTAATGACCCTGCAGACACCAACATCCTCTGGGATTCCCTGGATGCCGGTACACAGGAACTCTGGACTGCAGCATGGGGTTCCACAATTGACCCCGATATGTACCAGGTCTACCATTCCTCAGGTGTTGTAGGTGAAGGCGGTTCCGACTCGAACCACTATCACATTCGCGATGCTGAACTGGATCAACTGATTGTTGACGCCCGCAAGAGCGATGACCAGAACTATCGCAAGGCTACCTACAAGCAGGCGCTTGACATCATCATGGACTGGGCAGTCGAAGTGCCGAACTATCAGCGCCAAAACTGCATCATCTTCAGCACCCAACGCATCAAGATCGACACCCTGACCCCCGATATCACCACTTTCTGGGGCTGGCTGAACGACATCGAACTCGTCGAGATGAACTAAGCCCGACTAGTTTGAACGCGTAACCATAGTGAGCCCACCCTTGGGTGGGCTCACTAATTCATACGAAGTGATTGGTTTGATAAACTTTCACGAATGGAGGTAGGAACCGAAATGCGTACTTTTATCATCAGGAGAATCCTACTCGGTTTGTTCATCACATTCTTTGGAGCGATGGTGATTTATACCGTCATCCGCAGCCTGCCATCATCCTATGTTGAAACCATCGCCCGCCAACGTGCCAGCAGCCCACTCAGCAACAAGACCTACCAGGAGTGGTTGGATCAATTAAACCAGGTCTACAAACTCAATGTGGGCGTCATTCCGGGATTTTTTGGGTGGTTGGGAAATGCNNGTAATTTGGTACTCTGTCATTATTAATATCCTCACTTTGGCAGTTGAGGTATTCATAGCCATTCCATTGGGTATTCTGGCGGCAAGGAAGCAATACAGCAAAACGGATTATGCCATCACGGTGTTTGCATTGATGGGAATTTCTTTGCCTACATTTTTCCTNNTTAACCGGCAGGTTCTTCACCTCAATGACGCCTTTTCAACAAATTGTCGATATCGGGTATCACATGATCCTGCCTATTGTGACGCTAACCATGCTTTCAATCGGTGGATTAATGCGCTATACCCGCACGAATATGCTGGAAGTCCTGAATTCCGATTATATCCGTACAGCCCGCGCAAAAGGTCTTTCAGAACAGGTGGTTATCAACAAACATGCCTTCCGCAATACGTTGATTCCGCTTGTTTCTTACATGAGCTACCTTCTGCCTGCCATGTTTGGCGGATCGCTCATCACTGAGACGCTTTTCCAGATACCGGGTATTGGGTACGTATCGTACACTGCAATCATCCGCGGCGACATCCCGTTCGCCATGTTCTATTCAACTTTCTTGATTATTCTGACCGTGGTCAGTCTGATTGTTGCGGACATTATGTACGCAGTTGTCGACCCCCGCGTTCGGGCGAATTGATGGCGGTGAATCATGTCTGACCTCCAACAACCCACTCCGAAACCCAATCAAGGCACATCCCCAGACCAGACGCCGCAAGAGGAAATGCACCTGGATGATGCCCGGCGCGTGAAAGTCCTTTCGCCTGGCATGTTGGTCTTCAGGCGCTTTATCCGCAACCGCCTGGCAGTTGTCGGTTTTGCCATCCTGTTCTTCATGTTTGTGTTTGCGTTCCTCGGTCCATTCCTTTCACCGTACACTCAGACCCAGGTATTCAAGGGAATCGCCAGCGAGTCTATGGATTTTGCTGGGGCTATTTATAATGAAGAATTGCGTTACACGATTGCCGATGGTGAAGAATTCACATCCGCAGAGCGTGCCCAATTTTTACTTGCCTTAGGAAAAAAAGCAGAGACCTTCACATACAACGGTAACACCTATTATTATGTGGTCGAAAGTGAAGGAGTCTATCGAATACTACAGCTTGATCCTATTGCAGAAGTCCTACTGGGTGTATACAAACCGCTCGTGGATGGAGCAGTCACCGATGAGCTGAAGGCTGCCTTCCAGAACGCATCTGAAAAGAATTTAAGTTCGTTTACGCTGGATGGCGTATCTTACCGCATCACCAAGAGAAACAAAGCAACCCTGATTTCCACTGAACATGACGTCGCGCTGGCATTGCTAAATGTGTTTGACGCTTACAAGCAGGCAGATGCTGACATGGTGGCATCATATGATTTCAAGCTTGCTGCCAGCCGGGCGATCGGCAAGAAGCAACGTGCATTTACTGTGGCAGACCAGCGCTATTCGGTTGTGTACGAAGAAGGACAGACAACCATCAAAGATGCCAATGGGGTTGAGTTTGCAG
>DFYN01000002.1:1440-2574 GCA_002383615.1 Anaerolineaceae bacterium UBA4081 | reverse complement strand
GGAGCACAAACGCTCCATCAGCGCCTGGGCTCTGTATGATTGGGGTAATTCCGCCTTTGCCACCACAATTATGGCAGCGGTCTTACCCGTTTATTACTCCACTGTGGCAGCCGCCAACATTGCCCCCAACCTGGCAACTGCTTACTGGGGTTACACGACCTCATTCAGCGCACTTATTGCTGCCATCCTCTCGCCAATATTAGGCGCAATAGCGGATATACGCGGCTCAAAAAAGAAATTCCTGACAGCATTTATGATCATGGGCGTCACCGGAACTGCCCTGTTGTACTTTATCCAAACAGGCGACTACNNTATTACGACGCCCTGCTGCCGCATGTAGCTCACCCGGATGAGATCGACCAGGTTTCAAGCCGCGGTTATGCCATGGGGTATATCGGCGGCGGTGTACTGCTAGCCATCAACCTGGCGATGATTATGATTGTTCCTTCCCTGGTGCCGGCTTTGGATGCAGGGCTGATGACCCGCCTTTCTTTTGTTACAGTTGCCGTGTGGTGGTTTATATTCACCCTGCCCCTGCTTCGCACCGTAAAAGAACCACCTCGCCGAATTGCTCAAAGCGAAATTGGCGTCAANNGACCTCTTCATGATGCTGATCGCGTTCTTTGTCTACGCCAATGGCATCGGTACCATCATCACCATGTCAACCATATATGGCGCTGAAATTGGAATTGGTCAAACCACCTTGATCGGCACCTTGCTGATGGTCCAATTCCTGGCAGCGCCTTTTGCGTTTTTCTTTGGTTGGCTGTCACGCAAAATTGGTACAAAGAAAGCCATTTATATCTCCCTGAGCGTCTATTGCCTGATTGCCATTGGTGGATATTTCCTCGCCGAAGAATGGCAGTTCTGGGCGCTCGGAGTAGCCGTGGCAACCGTGCAGGGCGGCTCGCAAGCGCTCTCCCGCTCCCTCATCGGCAAGATGATGCCGAAGAGCAAATCCGCCGAGTTCTACGGGTTCTTCAGCGTGTTTGAGAAATTCTCCAGCATCCTTGGACCCCTGCTCTTTGGTGTTGTGTCGCAAATTATGGGGCACAGCCGACTGAGCATCGTCTCTCTCATCATCTTCTTCGTCACAGGTATCATCCTGCTCACCCGCGTCAATGTACCGCGAGG
>DFYN01000002.1:317-1406 GCA_002383615.1 Anaerolineaceae bacterium UBA4081 | reverse complement strand
GTGACTTCGTACAATTCTACCAGGACGCCGCCAGTCGACTTGGGGTGGATGAATATCATCTTTCGACCTGGAAGGACCTTGGGTTCATCCCCCAGTAAACGCACACCCTTTTCCTTCAACTCAGCCATCTTGCCTTCAATATCATCCACTTCCACACACAGGTGGTGCAATCCGCCTCCGCGCTCGGCAATAAACTTGGCTACGCCACCGCTTTCGCTGGTTGGCTGTACGAGTTCAACTTCAGTGTCCCCCACAGGCATAAACGCGACTTTCACCTGTTCGCTCTCCACCGATTCGACATGATCCAATTGAATACCAAGCGCTTCCTGCCAAAATGCAAGCGCTGTTTCAATATCTGTCACCGCAATACCAATATGATTAATTTTTGTTACCTTAGCCACTGTTTTCCTCCACTTATGCCCAAACAGGCGGTTGATACTCACCCCAGACTTTGCGCAGCACACCACAGACCTCGCCAAGGGTGATGTCGTTTTCTACACAGGTGATGAAGAGCGGCATCAAGCTGTCAGTCCCGCGCGCAGCCGCTTCCAACTGGGTCAATAGTTCACCTACTTTTGCATTATCACGGCGGGCTCGCAGCGCAGCCAAACGTGCGCGTTGACCTTGCTCAATCGCCGGATCCACCGCCAAACGTTCCAGTGACATTTCTTCTTGAGTCTGGAAGCCGTTCAGCCCCACAATAATTTGCTCCTTCTTTTCGATTGCCTGCTGGTAGCGATAAGCCGAATCCTGGATTTCACTTTGCATATAACCGCGTTCAATGGCGGTGAGGACGCCACCCATATCATCAATCCGGCGGATATAGTCCGTTGCCTGACGGCAAATTTCATCGGTGAGGTATTCCAACACGTACGACCCACCCAGAGGATCGACGGTATCCGCGACACCCGACTCGTAAGCAATCACCTGCTGGGTACGCAACGCAATGCGCACAGATTTCTCAGTTGGCAGCCAGAGGGCTTCGTCCATTGAGTTTGTGTGTAATGATTGCGTCCCACCCAGGACAGCTGCCATCGCTTGTAAGGCTACACGCACAATATTCACTTCGGGTTGCTGTGCGGTGAGGGT
>DFYN01000002.1:0-212 GCA_002383615.1 Anaerolineaceae bacterium UBA4081 | reverse complement strand
TCAGCCAGTGTGAAAGCAACTTCCTGAACAGCGGTCGAGCCAGCCTCACGGATATGGTAACCGGAAATGCTGATGGTATTCCACTGGGGGACGTTGGTCCCGCAATAGCGGAAGATATCCGTAATCAGGCGCATGGAGGGAGCAGGCGGGAAAATATAAGTGCCGCGTGCCACATACTCTTTTAGGATGTCGTTTTGGATGGTGCCCCGCAA
>DFYN01000085.1 GCA_002383615.1 Anaerolineaceae bacterium UBA4081 | reverse complement strand
TGCTATAAATGAATAACGGGTTATAAGCGCGTGCGGGATTCTCTGCTACTGCCTGTGAAGCAGCATGCGCCAAACGATTGGCGGGACCGACGACAAAATTATCGAAGGTGTATCGGCTGTTGAGGCAGGCTGATGGGGCGGAGGTGAAGCTGCTTGAAAGCGGTTCTTCCACAGGCGCCGCGTCGCTGGCGGTCTCGTAGTCTCGATGCCAGACCACAAACTTGACCGTTTGCGTCGATTCCATCAGGGAGGTCAGAATCTGTGTAACGGTGGCGGTCAGACGGGTATCCAGCCAGTCGCGCGCGAATGCATTTGGCACACCCACTGTAAACAAAGAATCGTCATAAGACAACAATTCAGCGCTGCGCACCCAGGTATCATAGGAGGCTTTAGACATTTCCATTTGAAGCTGACCAAGGGCTGCTTGCCAGGCTTGTTGTCCGTTCATTGCCGACCTCCTGATGTAAATTATCCACCTGGCAATACGTAATCAGACCCGCGCTCAAGTCGCAGGTTTGATTTCACTATAAGGCTGGGTTTCAGGGACAGATAGCCATCCCTGGTGGAGTGAAGATATTCTAGCAAGAAACGGGCGGGATAACAAGGCGGAAAGCGTACGCCATTCTAAAAGATACAGATTCTTTAAGGTTCAGAATCTTAAAGAATCGCAAGATGTTTCACAGAATAATAAATTAATTAACCTATACGACCCGTCCACTAGTGCGATTTTTCAGACTCTAGCACCCCTACATGTGGGGGTTTAGGGTTTAGTATGACCATTAGTGCCATATACGGCAAACATGATAAAAGTTTGTCTGACAACAAACAGGCGAGTTCTATTAAGATTCTAAGGTCTTATTTTTCCGTTTCGGGTGGAAGCATTTGTTAACATTTCTAATATNNAACAGGTATTCTGGTAATAACCTCAGGGAATCATAAAGTGAGTAAAAGCGTATCAGAGTGTGCCCTTCGTTACAGTCTGCGTCATTTATGTTTCAAGAGTGAAATTACCGAAATTTTCTTGACAATAATATGTACTCGTTATATATTATATTTTGCTGGGTTTATCAGGATAACCAATGCCAGTCCGACATACACTCTTAGGATTACTCTCTCAATACCCCCGCCATGGCTACGACTTGCTACAGGCTTTTCAAGCTATAGCAGGTGGACGGGAAGTATGGGATATCAAACCTGCACAAATCTATATGACTTTGGCACGCCTCAAAGAGGCTGGTTTGATAGAGGAAATCACGGGTGAACAAGAACCAGCTGAGCGGCGCACTTACCAAATTACCCCGGCTGGTAATTCTGCCTTGCGAGAGTGGCTGGAAACTCCCATTCCGACCAGCCATCAACGGGATGAGTTTTTTCTCAAACTAATGGTGGCTTTATCGTTGGAAGAAGCCGACCCGCACCAAGTTATCTACATTCAACGCAATAGCTTGTATCAAGAATTGCACAATTTAACCACCCGGCGAATGGTTTATGACCTCGAGCATAGCCTGGCTCACATTCTTTTGCTTGACCAGGCGATTATGCATGTGGAAGCTGATCTACGCTGGCTGGATATGATTGAGGGACGGCTGGAGGAAGTCCAACGCCAGCCGCTGCCTGAACCCGAACGCCGTCACCGTGGGCGACCAAGTAACACGTCGCCAGTGCGTGAACCATAATTCTTCTGGAGGAATGCGATGCAACCAATTGTGTCAACACACGAATTAACCCGTATTTATGGCAGTGGTGAGGCAGCTGTATCTGCCCTGAAAGGCATCAACTTTGCCATTCAGCCAGGCGAATTTGTGGCAGTCATGGGTCCCAGCGGCTGCGGCAAATCCACCTTGCTTCACCTGATAGGGGGGTTGGACCGTCCCACCAGCGGACGCATTGAAATGGATGGCACGGATTTGACGACGTTAAATGATGACCAGATCACCATGCTGCGGCGCAAGAAAATGGGTTTTATTTTCCAGTTTTTCAACCTGATTCCTGTCTTAAACGCATTAGAAAATGCTGCCTTGCCGATGATACTGGATGGGGTTAAGACTGCCGAAGCTGAAAATCGGGCAAAGGACTGGCTGGACCGGGTGGGTTTAACCCTCCGCCTGACACACAAACCCGGTGAGCTTTCGGGAGGCGAGCAACAGCGTGTAGCGGTTGCCCGTGCGCTGGCGTCTGACCCTTCACTGGTATTGGCAGATGAACCCACCGGCAACCTTGATTCTCACGCTTCTGAGGAAATCGCTGGATTACTCAGGCAAATTTCCACCAACTGGAATAGCACGATTCTGATGGTTACCCACGACCCCCGTATTGCTGCCTATGCCGATCGCATCATCTTCCTTAAAGACGGTACCATTGTGGATGAAACGATTCTTGAACATAAAAACGGCGATCAGGCTGATATGGTTGCTGGCAAAATGCAGGGCATCGGTGGTTAACGGAGGCTATGATGATGCTCCCAATTAAACTGGCTTTTAGATATTTAGGCGGGCGCAAATTGCGTACCGTCTTGACGACCCTCGCCATTGCAATTGCCGTCCTGCTCATTTTTGGCATGAATTTGATGCTGCCTGTCTTCATATCGTCATTTCAGGCTAGTGCGATGGCGATTAGCGGGGAGACGGACATCACCATTACCAATAAAACTGGCGATGCTTTTGAGGCAGCGATTCTAGACAAGGTTAAAGCGGTTGAAGGTGTGGCGGCAGCCATGGGGTCCTATGAACGCATAATCAATGTCCCGGTTGACTTCTTTGACCACAATAGTGCAGTCCAGGACCGCATCTCAGCCCTGGTGATTATCGGAATTGACCCCGACATCGCCACAACTATGTTGTCTTACCGTGTCGAGGAAGGTCGCTTTTTGACTGCCGCCGATACGGGCAGCGTGATGGTATCCCAATCCCTCGCTGAGGCGGCTTCTTTGGGTGTTGGTGACACCTTGATCTTACCGACCCCGGGCGGTCTGGCAAAGCTGGAAGTGATAGGCTTGCTGCCCAGAAAGTTTGGACCAGGCAACGAGCAAGTCCTGGTGACCTTGCGCGAAGCCCAACTATTATACGATGTGCTCGGCAAAATCAACCGCATGGATGCGAACCTGAATACGGCAAATGAAGCTCAACGGGCAATCATTCAAGCCACTATTGAAAGTACCCTGGGTGAGAACTTCAAGTACGGCACAATCCTTACTGGCGCTGAGTTGATGGGCAATATCCAGACAGCCCAGCTGATGATGAATTTCTTTGCAGCCATGGGTTTATTAATGGGCGGGTTCATCATATTCAACACTTTTCGAACCATCATCGCTGAGCGACGACGGGATATTGGCATGCTGCGTGCGTTAGGTGCCAGCCGCAAAACGATCTACTGGACAATACTGGTAGAAGGGCTCTTACAGGGTTTGATTGGCTCAGCTATTGGCATTGTGCTGGGCTACCTGTTCGGCTTGCTTACCATCCAGGTGGCTGGGTCAGTGGTTAAAAATTTTCTGAATGTCACCATGTCCAATAACCTCGCAATCCAACCGGGATTAATGATCCTCTCGGTGGCATTGGGTGTAGGCATCACCATTCTGGCGGGGCTTATCCCAGCCCGGTCTGCCACCACCATCACACCTCTGGAAGCCTTGCGACCTTCCGTCGGAAAGATTACGCTCAAACGCCTGACAGGCTGGGGATTCTGGGTTGGTCTGGCATCCATCGCGGTTGCCATCCTGACCCTCGTTTCAGGCGTCACCAGCCTGATGAGCATCGGTGTCCTGTTCTTTATTGTTGGACTCATCCTGCTCACCCCCATTCTGGTAAACCCACTGGCTAACTTGTTCAGTAAATTGATCGCTCTAATCATGGTGAAAGATGGAACTTCACAGCTGGCAGAGGGGAACCTCAGCCGGCAGCCGACCCGCGCAGCAGTAACAGCAGCCACGTCTCTGGTTTCCACGGCAGTCCTGATTATCGTTGCCTCGGTGATTTCCAGTATCATGATGACCTTTTCTACGATATTGGAAAAAAGCCTGGGCAGTGATTATTTACTGATACCGCCTTCTGTCGCCTTATGGTCTTCTGACGTTGGTGCTGCTCCTGAATTGGCGCAAGATTTGCGTGCCATTCCTGGCGTGGCTGTAGTAAGTTCCATGCGTTTCGCAGGGTCAACGATTGGCGAGGTGGCGATTGGTGTGCTGGGTATCCAACCTGAGGATTATGTTCAAACAAGCGGTTTACGATTTACGTCAGGGGATCCGGGTGTGGCGTACGATGTCCTATCCTCCAGCCGCTCTATCATTCTCAATGGCATCCTATCCTCCCAAATAAAGGCAAAAGTTGGTGATACAGTTGACCTGATGACGCCTGCGGGGATGCAGTCCTACAAAGTGGTGGGGATAGGGTCAGATTACCTGAACGCCAAAACCGCGACAGCCTATTTATCCCAGGCGAATATCGCCACGGACTTTGACCGGACGGAAGATATCTTCCTTCAAATTAACCTGAAGCCGGGTGTGGATCCTGCGCCCATCGAGGCTGCATTCAAAGCCAAGTTGGCTGATTATCCGCAATTTACCCTATACAACGGCAAGGAATATGTGGCAGAAAATACCCAACTGCTGAATGCTGCGTTTATTGTCGTGATCTTGATGGGTATCTTCCTCGCTGTTCCATCGCTGTTGGCAATGATCAACACCCTCACCATTGGCGTATTGGAACGCACTCGCGAAATTGGCATGCTGCGCGCAGTCGGCGCATTACGCAAGCAGATCAGCCGCATGGTTTTGATAGAAGCGCTCATCTTATCCGGCATTGGCACAGCAATTGGACTACTGGCTGGATTGTACTTAGGCTACCTGTCCCTGCAAGCCTTTGCCAACCTGGGATTCCCTGCGGACTACATGTTCCCGTGGTCGGGCATCGTTATTGCCCTGGCGGTCGGTCTGATCTTCGCTGCGTTATCCGCCATCCTGCCTGCCCGTCAGGCAGCCCGCATGGATGTGGTGGAAGCGTTGAGGTATGAATGAGTTAGTAAATTGAGATGAGAGAGCAGTAATAAG
>DFYN01000019.1:8376-13210 GCA_002383615.1 Anaerolineaceae bacterium UBA4081 | reverse complement strand
TGAACCCACTGCCCCCACTGAAGAGAGGTATGCGCCGCGTCCCGGAGATGAGCAAATGCTAGAGGGAAATGTCTATATTGACTCAATGGAATTGTTGACGCTGGAATCGTTCCCACCGCAGTTTCGACTGCATATCACGGGCAGCACGCCCACGCCCTGCCATCAACTGCGTGTTGCGGTCGAAGAGCCCAATGATGTGGGTAAGATTCTGGTGAAAATCTACTCGGTCTCCGATCCTCAGGCTATTTGCATTCAGGTTCTGGCACCGTTTGACATATCCATTCCCATCAATGTAGGGGTCGCCGGCACTTTTACCGTCATCGCGAATGGGCAGGACCTTGGCACAATTGAAGTTCCTGAGGCAAATTAATTCCTGTTTTCAACACAAATCAAATCACGGCTTTATTTACTTTGCTGGATGGATAACTTAAAATTCAACCATCCAGCATCATTTAAGGTCAACTGCTGCCAATTATGTCCATCTGCCCTGTGGTATACTAGCCGCACTGACTTGGAAATTATTAATTACCCCATCTGGGAGGCAAGATTATGAAAACTGCGCTCATTACAGGCATTACCGGTCAAGACGGCTCGTACCTGGCAGAGCTGCTCCTTTCCAAAGGTTACGAAGTGCACGGTCTTATCCGCCGGGCGTCCACCTTCAACACCCGCCGGATAGACCACATCTACCACGACCCGCATAACAATGGCGAAAAAGTCCACCTTTACCTGCATTACGGCGACGTGGCTTCGCCGGATAGCCTGGTCAGCGCCATCTATACCATCAAACCCGATGAGATTTACCACCTGGCTGCTCAAAGCCATGTGCGAGTTTCCTTTGATATGCCTGAATACACCGGTGATGTGACCGGTCTGGGCACCACCCGGATTCTGGAAGCCATCCAGAGAAGCGGAATAACCTCCCGATTCTATCAAGCCTCTTCAAGCGAAATGTTTGGCGCTTCCAAACCACCGCAAAATGAGTCCACCCCCTTTGTGCCGCGCAGCCCGTATGCCGCTGCAAAACTATATGCTTACTGGATGGCGCGAAATTATCGCGAGGGCTACGGCATGTTTGCCTGCAATGGCATCTTATTCAACCATGAATCCCCACGTCGTGGTGAAACCTTTGTCACGCGGAAAATTACACGCGCCCTGGCTGCCATCAAAGCAGGCAAGCAAGATAAGATTTATTTGGGTAACCTGGACGCCAAACGTGACTGGGGCTATGCACCGGAATATGTTGAAGCCATGTGGATGATGCTGCAGCAAGAGCACGCCGATGATTACGTCATTGGTACGGGTGAAGCGCACAGTGTGCGTGAATTCTTGACCGAAGCGTTTGGTTATCTGGGAATGGCATGGGAAAAGTATGTTGAAATTGATCCGCGCTATTTCCGCCCAACTGAAGTGGATTACCTGATGGCAGATGCTACGCATGCCAGAAAGACCTTGGGTTGGGAACCCCGCTTGCACTTTGCTGAATTGGTACGCATTATGGTGGACGCCGATTTGGAATTGGCGGGGATGGAAGCCCCGGGTGATGGACGCCGTATACTGGTCGAACGCTTTGGCAACTGGCATCGGTGGGAATCACAAGTCGTCAGTATGGAACGCTAAACAAACCTCCATAAACGATCTAATCATCCGGCATCTGCCGGATGATTTATTTCCCTATTGAAAATATAGAACACTTGTGCTATTATTTAGGCAAGGAGAACCCAGCTCATGCCTACATTTCAAAGCGCTATCTTTGTTTCAGTCCTGGTTGGAAGCTTGCTAATTAGCGGGCTCGCTGGATGGATTAACCAACCCATTACAGCAAAGGCAGAAGCGAGTGGCAACAGCAAATTAGAAATACCATCAAAAGTGCTCTCTGCAAAAGATAGCAACCAGCAGTCATCGCCTGCATCGGGTGAAGAACCTAAACCGCAAGACAAGACATCGGTTCAAGAGCAAACAGACAATTGTCCGCTAAGTAGCGCGTTTCCGGAAACCATCCAGCAGTGGTGTAGCCCAATCAAAGCTGCTTCAGAAACCTACGACCTGGACGCAAATTTAATTGCTGCAGTGATGCTGCAGGAAAGCGGCGGCAATCCGCAGGCATATTCCTCAGCCGGAGCCGTGGGTTTGCTGCAAATCATGCCGCGCGATGGCATCGCTGCCAGTTTCCAATGCATTAACGGTCCCTGTTTTGCCAACCGCCCTACCACGGAGCAATTGCTGGACCCGGCGTTTAATATTGATTATGGTTCGCGGATGTTGTCTGGCTTAACCGAAAAACATGGGTCCATCAGGGATGGTTTGCTTTACTACGGACCAACTGGTATGGGATATGGCTATGCGGATAAGGTGTTGGCGATTTATAACAATTACCATTGATGGCGTATAATGCCAGCATGAAATCCAATATTTGGCTTGTTTTATTTATCTCCATTGTGCTTGCAGGTTGTCAACCCCTCCCGCCAATCCCGGTAGGCAGCACAGACATTGCCTTAACCATCAATCAGGAGAGTTTTTCGCCACGAACACTTACGGTTCCCGTCGCTTCCGAGATCTCTCTGACTGTGGATAACCAGGCTGATCAGGCAGCAACCTTGTATTTATTGGGTCAGGTTCTGACTCCACCAGTCGACGCATCCGATGACATCCTGTGGCAAGGGACTGCACCCGCACAGTCGGTGACCGTCCTGACCTTAACCAGTCCAATAGCGCCAGCTGAGTACGATTTTGTCATCAGCGGGCTATCACCACAAGACCAACCCAACTGGGTGGTGAAGTTTGTCGTCAGCCGACCATGAGATTTCTTTTCTGATTTGGGTAAAGGGTTGACAATAAAATCAAATCCGGCTAAAATTTGGTTCGTCGAGCTTGCGGGCGTGGTTCAGTTGGTAGAATGTCTCCTTGCCAAGGAGAAGGTCGTGGGTTCGAGTCCCATCGCCCGCTCACGAAAAAGCCCCCGGTTTTCCGGGGGCTTTATGTTATTCCAACTCTGATGTGCAATAGGGACAACGGGTTGCTGCAGCAGAAACTGCCATCTTGCAGTAAGGGCAATCTTTTGTCTCCGGTTCAACAGGTAATGGCGCTGGTTTGCGCAATCGATTCACTTGCTTGATGATCAGGAATAAAATGAATGCAGTAATCAGGAAATCAATTACCACGTTAATGAACAATCCATAATTGAGGGTTGCTGCGCCAGCTGCCTGGGCATCGGCTAATGAAGCGTACCTGGTGCCATCCAGACTGACAAACAGATTGGCGAAATCCACTTTTGCCAGCAGCAGACCTATTGGCGGCATTAAAATGTCGCTTACAAACGAGGTGATGATTTTACCGAAGGCTGCGCCAATAATGAGACCAACTGCCATGTCCAGCACAGAGCCTTTGAGCGCAAATTCTCTAAATTCTTTCCACATGGTATTCCTCCCGAGTTGAGTTGGATATAGTGTATTCATTTCTTGCACAGGGTGCAAATGGTTTCCTTGACCATTCCCCTGTTCTTTGCTACAATTCGGACGCCTAAAATAAAGACTGGCGACGTGGCCAAGTGGCAAGGCAAGGGTCTGCAAAACCCTGATCACGGGTTCAAATCCCGTCGTCGCCTCAATGCATCACGTGTTTCCCCAAGGAGGGGACTTCGCAAATCCCGTCGTCGCCTCAAGAGACGCTCAACCGAGCGTCTATTATTTTAATCATGGNNTACCCGTAAGGGTATTTTTGATTCACGTGTTCACCCAGTAAGGGAGCACGCAAATCCCGTCGCCGCCTGTGTGACATTAAGAGAAATATACCTTCCAATTCGTTATTTACCATTTTACGATTAATGCTATACTGCCAAATATCATCATTGCAAGTCAAGGTGGCTGACAAAAATGGCTGAATTTCTCTCCCTCACCTGCAAATCCTGCGGCGCTAAACTAGAACCGACTACCAAACGTGACATCTTCGCCTGTCCAGCCTGCGGAAACGAGTACCTACTGCAAGCCAATGGAGAAATAAAAGCGGTTGGGGAACAGATTGTTATTTCCGGCAGTCAGGTCAATTTGGGCGGTCAGAAAGCGGTTGAATGTGCCATCTGTGGCAAGAAGAATAAACCTGAAGACACTTTCCATTGCCATACCTGCGACCGCGACGACCTGTGTGCCCGCCATCAGAACCCCCAAACCCATCAGTGCGCCGATTGCACACCGCTGGATGGTTCAACGCCTCGTTCTGGAACCAACTCGGTAGTGGGTGGATTGATGGAATGCCCGGTCTGTGGAAAAAGGAATTCACTGGAGCACTCATTTCGATGCCGGTTGTGCGGCCGTGACGGCATTTGCATATCTCACCAAGATCCTCACCTTCTCCTGTGTCCTGACTGTGCGAGAAAAGTTGGGCCAGAAAGGGAAGCCCTGGACGCTGAGCACGCTTACCTGGCTGAACTTGAAAAAGTGAACGCAAAGAAATTCAAAACTCAGAATTCAGCATACTACATGATAGCCAAGCATAAAGGAAAAGCCTACCGCAGTGAGGTTTATAAAGGGTATTACAAACGCATTGGTTTACCAATGTTTCTGATCTTAGCAGCAGTCGGAATCATCGTATTCACCCTCATGAAAATAAATGAGGGAACCCCTATGCCAGCGGGTTGTTATCCGATCATCTTCCTGGCAATATTAGTTGGTGAAATATCAGTTATTAATTTTGGCATCTCAGGTATGATCCGGGATGAGGTTGCCCACCAGAGAAAAGTTATAGCAGATTTAGAAAAGAAACTAGGCAATTAATCTTTCCATCCAAAATGTAAATACCAGCAGTACACAGGTACTGCTGGTTGTTTGTTACTCAAATA
>DFYN01000019.1:2966-8335 GCA_002383615.1 Anaerolineaceae bacterium UBA4081 | reverse complement strand
AACGCTTGCCACAGGTCACGGTTGGCAACTTTGCCGTTGGTGGTCCGCCAACCCTTCCTGACCCAGGTGGGAAGCCATTCGGTGATGCCACGCATCAGGTACTGTGAGTCAGTATATATTTCCACTTCAGCCGGTTCAGGTAAAGCCCGGAAAGCTTCCACAGCTGCCTGTAATTCCATGCGGTTGTTGGTTGTATCCACATCGCCGCCGCTTAATTCCAACGCACTGCCACCAGGCTGAAGGATGACCACGCCCCAACCACCCGGTCCGGGATTGGGATCACAACCGCCATCCGTATAAATGGTGTAGGTGTTCATTTAGACAACAGCTCTGCTACGGTAGCATCCAACTCCTTCAGGATATCTGCTGCCGCATCCGCAGGCACCTGGGGCTGCAAGGACCACCAGTATGCATCTGCCAGGACAGGTCCTGCCATACGCCAGGAAGCCCAGCCAGGTGCAGCTACTAATCCCTGCGGTAAATCAGCAATCAACCGGTCAGGTTTGCCGCCGTTCAGACCAAGTGTCCCGGATGCACTTGCCAGCCGATCCTGTTGAGCGGGTTCAAGCAACCACCGGGCAAAAATCCACGAACCTAACTGCTCTGCTGCTGTTGTTGAGGTAAGCGCCAGGGATGGACCAGAAGACAGCAACACGGGTCCACCTCCGCCGTCGCGGGGGAAGGGCAGCATGACCCATTGGTCTTCCTTGCCGGCGCGTTCAAACGCTGTAGCCTGGGAAGCTGCGTCTTGGAGTGTACCTGTGTAAAATAAAGCCTGCCGATTGGCAAAATAATCGTAAGGTTGAGCGTCCTTTCCAACCCATGCACAGGATTGGTCAAATAAACTGCGCATGGTTAGGAGCATCTTTTCAGATTTTTCACTGGAAAATTTATACGCTCCTTCCGGAGTTGTCGGAATGGGATTAGCACCATAAGCCAGCAACCACGCCAAAACATTATCCGCATTCGTATTAATCAGGTAACCGCCGGTCCCATCGTTGGTTGCCACCTGGTCAGTTCGCAAGGACTGGGCAGCAGCACAAACCTGGGTTTGGAATTCCGTCACCGAAGTGGGCGCCAAATTAAAACCCAATTCTTGCGCCCACGTTTGGTTGTAGAAAAGTACCGTCGCGGTCCGCTGAACAGGAATGCCAATTCGCTCCGCGCCATCGGTATCCTGGCTCCAGAATAACGGATCGATGGCTGCCGAATCAATCCCCCAGATTTCAGAAGCCGCATAATTAGCCAGGTCGACGGTCTTCAGCCCTGCTTCACGCCAGGAACGGATGTCCACTGCGGGAGCAGCCACCAGGTTGGGTTGAATGCCATTAAGATTGGACATGATAACATCATTGACGGCAGCCTGGCTGCCTGGTGCCTGGGTTGTGATGAATATTTTGTATTTGTTTGATTGGTTGAATTCGTTGACAAGGCTATCCGCAGCCGCAGCAGTAACGCCTGCCCAGGGGTGAAGGAAGGTTAGCTTGAGGTTCTTGAGTTGTGCTTCAGATACCTGAAACTCTGCTGCCAGGGTTGGCGTCATTGTCGGCNNCGGAGCAGCACAACCGGAGGATAAAAGAACCAAAATTATGAGGAGATGCAAGGCTCGCAGTATATTCAAAAGGACCTCAATAACATTGCTGGGCAGACATTTTGCTTTATATGATATCAGTCAATTAATGCTTATGATGGGCTGATTCTACACTATAACTTGACGGATTTTGGTCCTTGCCCATAAGCGGCAAAAAACAAGCATAGTGATTGACACTTACCTCCCGCCGACGTATAATCCCACTAATCATATATGCTGCACCAGGAGGAGTAAGCTGACTGCAAGCGGATAGAGAAGGAGTGCCATGGCTGAAAGCCTCCACCGCCTGCACCTGCTGAAGTCGTCTGGTTTTTTGCCGAAGAAATCTGCGTAGCAGAGTGTAGACCGGCACGGGTTCGCCCGTTAGCGCGAAATCTGGATGAGTGTCCAGATGCTGAGTGCATCGGTGAACCGATGAACTGAGGTGGTACCGCGAAAGGTTCCCTTTCGTCCTCTTGGATGACTGGGGTTTTTGTTTAATAAGGACACACATGGCAGATTCACTCGAAACCCTAACCTTTAGCCAGGTCCGTCAGGCGATGATGACCCACATCAAAGCTGGACATCCATTGGATGCAGTCGGTGTAATTCGCCAGCATGCGCCAAGATTCCCTGCGCAACAAAACCTATTCCGCTTTTGGGAGGCGTCCCTCCTCTGCCAGGCAGAACAGACAGGTGAGGCTTTGCGCATTCTGGAACACATGATGGATGAAGGATATTGGTGGCTGCCCGAAATATTGACCGAGGAAGAGGACTTTGCTGCCCTTCATAATAATGCGAGGTTCACCCGAATTATAGACAAGTGCCGCTCGCGGGCAGGCATTGCCCGTGCTACGGCTCAACCTCGATTAGAAATGGTAACGTCGGACGACACTATCACCAAGCCACTACCTTTGCTCATTTTCCTGCATGGGTGGGGTTCACGTCCCGCCCTGATCAAATCCTATTTTACTGATTTATCACGCCGGCGATGGCTGATCGCCTTACCACAATCCTCACTGCCAGTGTCAGCAGACACCTATTGCTGGGATGAGGCTGAGAAAGCGGAACAGGAAATTCGGCGNNGTCAAACTTGCGCTTAACTCACCCATGAATTTTGCGGGTTTCCTGGCAGTAGCGCCAGCACGGGTTAACCTCGAAGAATTGGTTAACCCTCACAGTGAAGGTCAATCAAAACGCGGCGTTGTTCTGGCTGGTGCGCTGGATGAGCGCTGGGTTGAGTCTGCAACCGCCCTGCGCGATTGGATGGAAGCGCACCAGTATTCCTGCCAGTATCAATTGACACCTGACCTGGGGCATGATTTTCCGCCGGATTTTGTCCCCTCATTACGCCAATACTTAGAATTTATCACATTGTGATTTTGGAGGATTCATGACAACCGAATTACCGAAAGCCTATGACTTTCACGCCACAGAACAACGTATTTATGAATGGTGGGAGTCCTCCGGCTTTTTTGAACCAATCAATGACCCGAACAAACCTGGTTTTGACAGTAGTATTAAGCCTTTCGTAATATCCATCCCGCCCCCCAATGTCACCGGAGAGCTGCACCTCGGACACCCGGTCTTTGTGGCAATGGAAGACCTGATGATTCGCTACCATCGCATGAAAGGAGTACCCACGCTCTGGGTGCCAGGCACCGACCATGCTGGTATCGCCACACAATTGCAGGTGGAAAAGATGCTCTCCAAAGAAGGCACCAGCCGGGATCAAATTGGGCGCGAGGAATTCCTGCGCCGTACCTGGGCGTGGAAAGAAAAGTACGGCGGCATTATCACCCGCCAGATTCGCCGACTGGGCGCTTCATGCGATTGGAAACGCGAACGCTTCACGCTGGACGAGGGTCTTGCCGCAGCGGTGCGGGAAGCCTTTGTGAGGCTGTATGAAAAAGGTCTCATTTACCGCGGCGCACGCATGATCAACTGGTCGCCCAACTTGCGAACAGCGGTCTCTGACCTGGAAGTGGAATACAGTCAGGAAGCGGGTTTTCTATATCACTTTAAGTATGTCCTGGCAGATAACCCTGATGAATTCATCCCGGTTGCCACCACCCGCCCTGAGACCATCCTGGGCGATACGGCTGTGGCTGTCCATCCGGACGATGAACGTTACCAGAAGTTTGTGGGGCGCAAGGTGCTGGTTCCCATCCTCAACCGGGAAATCCCTGTCATCGCGGATACCTATGTAGACCGCGAATTTGGTACGGGGGCACTCAAAATCACCCCCGCTCATGACCCGAATGATTACGCCATCGGGGAACGCCATGGGTTGGCGCTGATTAATATCCTGGATACNNTGGGAAGATATGCGGACCGCCGGTCTGGTGATTAAGGAAGAACCGTATCAGATGAACGTCCCACGCTCACAGCGCGGCGGCGAGATTATTGAGCCAATGGTTTCCACCCAGTGGTTTGTCCACATTGAGCCGCTGGCAAAAGCAGCGCTGAAAGCCGTTCAAGAGGGACGCATACAAATTGTGCCGGAGCGCTTCACAAAAGTTTATTACAACTGGCTGGAAAACATCGAAGATTGGTGCATTAGCCGGCAATTATGGTGGGGACATCGCATTCCGGTGTGGTATTGTGCAGACTGCGGCAAACAAACCGTGTCCCGCCAGGACCCCACTGCCTGTGCCCACTGCGGCAGCACGAAGATCGAACAAGACCCGGATGTGCTGGATACCTGGTTTTCCTCCGGGCTTTGGCCGTTCTCAACCCTTGGCTGGCCAGAGAAAACCCCAGACCTGGCATACTATTACCCGACCTCTGTCCTGGAAACCGGGTATGACATCCTCTTCTTTTGGGTCACGCGTATGGTCATGTTTGGACTTGAATTTACTGGCGAAGTACCGTTCAGGACCGTTTACCTGCATGGCTTGGTGCGGGATGAAAAGGGCAAGAAGATGTCCAAAAGTTATGGCAACGCCATTGACCCATTGACGGTTATGGACGAAATGGGAACGGATGCCCTGCGCTTTACGGTTTTGGTCGGTTCAGCGCCCGGCAATGACATGAATATGTCGGTCAAGAAGGTTGAGGCGAACCGCAATTTTGCCAACAAAGTCTGGAATACCGGTCGCTTTGTGATTGGCGCACTGGAACAGGCGCCGGCACAGGCAACGGGTGACCATGTGTACACCCTGGCTGATTCTTACATCTGGGCGCGCCTGCACGCCTTGATTCGCGATGTGGAGCGCTTGTTTGGTGTTCACCAATACGGCGAAGCCGGTCGGCAAATTTACGAATTCCTGTGGGGCGATTTTGCCGACTGGTATATTGAGATAGCCAAACTTCAGATGGCAGAAGGCGGCGACAAGGCTTACTACACTGCCCAGACCCTGGTACGCGTCCTGGATGCCAGCTTGCGTCTGTTGCACCCCTTCACACCGTTTGTCACTGAAGAGCTATGGGGACACCTGAAAGCTGCCGCCAGGGAGAAAGGAATCACACCCTTCGATACCCGGTATGACTGGGAAGAAGCGTTGATGATTTCCCACTGGCCTGAAGCACAAGCAGTTGAAAGTTGGGAAGCTCCCAAGGTGGAAGATTTTCAACTCATTCAACGCATATTTACCGCTGTCCGGAATTTATGCGCTGAAGAAAAGCTGCCTCCCAGTTATAGGGGTGGAACAGTTGTGGTGACGCAGGACCCCGAAAAGGAGGAACTGCTCAGGGAAGAGGCTGGTGCGATCTCACCCATTGCCCGAATGGACCCGCAACGGTTTATTGTTGCCGATAAATACTCCGGTCAATTTGGAGAAATTCAACCCATCACGGT
>DFYN01000019.1:0-2904 GCA_002383615.1 Anaerolineaceae bacterium UBA4081 | reverse complement strand
TTCAAAGAGACGGCTGGCAAGCTCAAACAACAGTTAGCAACATTATCGTAACAATCCACCCCCGCCAAATGGCGGGGGTGATTTTTACTCATCCCGGTCTGGAGGTATCCAGGGGGCGTCCTTCCAGCCAGTCTGTTGCCACGGCTGCAAACACGTCTGGCTCTTGTAAGTTCCAGGCGTGCCCAACGCCGGGAATAATCAGCCCCTTTCCTTTCGGAAGCCCGGCTGATATCTTGCGCGCCATGTCCTTCGCGGCAAACGTTTCCTTTTCACCTACCACGACCAGTGTTTCCAGTTGGCAGTTCACAGGCAGCCGGATATCGCGGTAAGCCGCGTTCATCCGCCCAAACGCTTCCGGCGTGAATACCGCTATATCCTCTTCTACAAGGGACAAGTATTTGTCTGGAATGCCAAACTGCATCTGCATTAGGCGAACCAGATGGCGGGTTGGGAGCGAACGCAAAACCGACACATTCAGCGCCTGGACACGAATCAGCCAATTNNCCACCCAGGGATAGCCCCACCAGGTGAGCTGTTCCGCTCGGCGATTCGTGTTGAATGAGGTCTACAATGCGCTCGGCACAATCCCGGAGCACAAATGGGATTGCACGGCTCTTGCCGTGGTCTGGCAGGTCTGGCGCAATGTTGTAAAAACCAGTCATACGGTCCATCACAGGCTGCCACATACGCCCTCCCAGACCGCCACCATGCAAGTAAACAACCAGNNTCGCCAGTTTTTTCGCCGCTGGTATAAAGATTTAATTCGTGGTTCATCATGATTAGAGCTTGGCTAAAAGCTCAGCTTTCTTTTGTTGGAACTCTGCTTCGGTAATAATACCTTTTTGGCGAAGTTCATCTAATTTGGCAATCATGGCTGGGATATCAGGCGCCGCTTCATGTACAATACCGACTCCTGATTGCATCCGGTCTAAATCCTGCTTGGCATTGATCATGACCGTCTTAAAATGGACGGGATCTCCAATCCGCTTGAAGAGATTGATGCCCACATCACTGGCAGTCAGGATTTCGACATCCCCATACCCAAAGATGCGCCCAAAGAAAGACTGCACCAGGCGGACATCATTCACTTTTTCCAGTGAGGAATCATAAACATTTTTATTGATGACTCCCGACACCTGGATCACGCGCAAGTTCGTGACAATATACTTATGGCTGTACCACCTCATGACGTCAATGGTGCCGCTAATCAAGGGAATAGCCAATANNTATTAAGCCCAACAAACCGAACAGACCGACAACAGGAACGGTATTGACCAAGATGACCACACCGGTGATTATCAACCCCATCAAAACCAACTCAAGAAAGATCTGGCTTACCAAAACAAACCAGTGCTGGCGGGTTACCAGTATGATATCCTCCTGATCACCCAGCATTTTCTTTAAATATGTATCTGCCATCGTTGACCTCCTGAAAAGTTTAGTTGATTATGACACACTGCTGTCACTTCGTAAATAACCCATGCCCACCTTCTCGCCGCACCAATCAAAGACGTACCAACCCTCTCCACGAGGCTCTATCAATATCCTCTGGGTATAACCTGGGATGTGGTAAGTGATAAACGCAGCAGGCAGGTTGACGACCCACTCCGCCAGGATGATACAGAGCAGCATTCCGTGGGCAACCACGCAAAAGGCGGAAACAGGCAGCAGCGGGCAGAGCAACCAGACGGCGGGCAATGTGATCAGCGAGGCAAGCGCGATCCAACCCAACAAGCGGCGCGGTCATTGGAGAAGCGCAAATAATAGCCCCGCGCTGAGCGTTTCAAGCGCCAGGGTTGAAAGCCAACTGCTGTGCATTCAAACCCCTGTAGTCTCATTTCCTCAAGAGATACACCATCGGACCAATCCAATTGGTCGCACGCCAGCATTTGCCCGCTGATGATTTCAATTGGGATTCCTCAAGCACAAATTCAAAGGTCATGCCGGGTTTGGGACCCACATCAGCCGGGCGTGGCTGCCAAACCTGACACCAGAGCCCAGACCATCAAAACAATTATTACCAGGTCTCATTGAGGAATGTTGCCTTAAATGTGCGCCTCCTTTCCTCTGATACATTCAGTATAGAGAGAATGTCAAGCGCTGACAACAGGTATAATCAAGCTAATTCATCATCCCTCGAGGTTTCCCATGATAAAAATTGGCTATATTGGTTTGGGATTAATGGGCAAGTCCATCGCGGCTAACATCCTCAAAGCCGGATTCCCCCTGGTGGTTCACAACCGCAGCCGCGCTGCTGTGGATGAACTGGCGGCAGCCGGCGCCAGTCCTGCCAACTCGCCCGCAGAGGTGGCTGCCCAGGTGGATGTGGTGTTCACCAACCTGCCTGATACGCCGGACGTGGAATCGGTTGTCCTCGGCGAGAAGGGCATCCTGACTGGCGCTCATGCGGGGTTGATATTTGTGGACAACTCCACCATTCAACCGGCTGCGGCACGCCGGATGGCAGCCAAACTGGCTGAGGTAGGCGTCATGGCGTTGGACGCACCAGTTTCGGGGGGAGACATTGGCGCACGCAACGGCACCCTCGCCATCATGGTCGGCGGTCCTGCCCAGGCGCTGGAAACGGTCATGCCGGTCTTCCAGGCGATGGGTAAAACTATTACACATGTGGGCGATTCTGGCACGGGGCAGATTGCCAAAGCAGCCAANNGAAGCCATCAAGGGCGGCGCAGCACAATGCTGGACCTTGGACGTCAAACCGCCGCGCCTGTTTGCCGGCAACCGCCAGCCGGGCTTTAAGGCACGCATGCAGGCAAAGGACCTCGCCATCATCCTCGATACTGCCCGCCAATATGGCATTCCCTTGCCATCTGTTGCGGTGGATGCCCAGCTGTACGCTGCCATGCTGCAGCATGGCATGGGTGACCTGGACAACTCAGCCGT
>DFYN01000180.1:3651-3872 GCA_002383615.1 Anaerolineaceae bacterium UBA4081 | reverse complement strand
CCTCAATGCGGCGGGTTTCGGTGACAGAGCGGCGATAATCCCGGTCGTAGGTTTGCATATTCCAGGCAAGGTCCTGGTGGGCGTCGATGAATAAGGGCATGAGTTTTCTCCAGATGGTCATGAAAAAAGAACGCACCAATCTGCGGTGCGCTCTCTGTTCTTCGGTGATTATTCCGCAGCAGGTTCGGAAGGTGTATCGTCTGCACCGGCAGGTTCACCGG
>DFYN01000180.1:0-3516 GCA_002383615.1 Anaerolineaceae bacterium UBA4081 | reverse complement strand
GCTTTGGCAGGTTTGATGATTTCGCCAATTGGTTCGCCGGACTCGGTTTCATCTTTCACGACAGTAACCGTGGGGTTATCAATTTCATCCTGCAAAAGTTGCCAATCCTGGTCTGCATACGCCATTGATTCAACGCGGCGCAAACTTAATCCAATGCGGTGATTATCTGGGTCAATCTTGATCACCCGCAGGGTAACACGCTCGCCTTCTTTGAGCACCTCTTTTGGATGTTCAATGCGTTTTTCGCTTATCTCTGAAATATGGATCAGTCCTTCAAGGTCATCTTCCAGTCGGGCAAATGCGCCGAACTTTGTCAGGCGGGTGATGGTGGCTTCCACCAGCTGACCAACCTGATAATGACCTACGCGCTCTGACCAGGGGTCAGATTCCAGCGCACGGATGGATAGACCGATGCGTTTCTTCTCCCGGTCAATGCTGATGATTTTGACCTTGACTTCCTGACCCACTTTGAGAACCTCACCCGGGTGCTGAATGCGCCCCCAGGAGATTTCAGAAAGGTGGACCAAGCCGTCTGCGCCGCTAATGTTAACAAATGCGCCAAACTCAGCCAGGGAAGTGACGCGACCGGTGCGAATTTCGCCTTCTTTCAGCTCTTCAATCACGCGTTCCTTGAGGGATTCGCGGGTTTCAGTGCTGGCAGCGCGTTCAGAAAGGATCAGGCGTCGGCGTTCACGATCCACTTCAATGATGATGACGTCAATTTCCTCACCAATCATGCGAGCCCATCGGGCTTCCGGTGATTCGCTGCTGGAGGAGCGGCGGCTGAGGGCTATTTGCGAGGCGGGTACAAAGCCACGCAAACCATGCACCAGTACAATTAAGCCACCCTTGTTGTATCCCACAATCTTGCTGTGGTAAGGGGTTTTGGCATCGCGCAGGTCTTCCACATCCTTCCAGGATGTTTCTTCCCGGGCGCGCATATAGGAAAGAACCAAATTGCCACTGGAGTCCTCGGGGTTGATGACGAAAACCGGTATTTCCATACCGACTTTCAACTCTGCCAATTCCTCTTGGGGAATGGCGTCATATTCACGACCAGTAATCACGCCTTCTGATTTTGTCCCGACGCTGACCAGAATCTGACCGGGTGTAAGGGATGCAATCATACCCTTACGAATTTCCCCAGATTTGGGGAAATCAATACCCAAGCCTTCTTCTTCCAGCAAAGAAGCCATGTTGGGGTTTTCACCTTGAGAGGGCTCGGGCGTTCCCCCCTGCTCGAGTTTGTCATCGATATGTTCCATGCGACCTATTTACTCCACTGAGCAAAGATAACGCTCATTATACGGTTGAATCAAGTTTCGTGCAACCCTGAAAGATGTCAGATGTCATCAGTAATTTGAAATAAGTCAAGATATTTGAGGTGTAGGTTTGTAAGCAAAAAACATAAAAACCCGCCAGTCCATCTGGCGGGTTTGATAGGTCAAATCACTTCTGCTTACTTGGGTAATTTTTCCCACTCGTCGAAAGCAGCCAACAGCGCTTTGACGTCTGCCAGGGAGGTTTCACCCATGGTGGCAACCCGCAAGGTGCTATCTTTCAGTTTGCCATAACCATTTGCGATGCGCATGCCTTTGGTGAGGAGGAATTTATTGAGGTCGCCAATAACCCAATTATGGGCATTTTTGACGGTGACCACGGTCTTGGAGCGATATGGTTCTGGCGCCAGGGGTTCCATACCGTGCGCGATACACCAATCCTGGACTGCCTTTGACATGGCAGCATGACGTGCAAAACGAGCGTCCAGACCTTCAGCAAGGATGCGGTCAAATTGAACATCCATAGCGTAAATTAATGGCATCACCGGCGTCATGGGGGTGGAGTCTTTCAGGCGGTGCTTTTCCATGCGCAACAGGTCAAAGTACCAACCGCGATTCTCAACCGACTCAGCTGCCTTCATGGCACGGTCAGACGCAGATGCCAGCGATAAACCAGGCGGCAGCGCCAGGCATTTTTGTGAGGAGGTCAATAGGAAGTCCAAGCCCCAGGCATCCATTTCAATCTTGACGCCGCTCAGGGAAGAGACTGCATCGACCAGAATGAGGGTGTCCGGGCTGACTTCGTGGACCACAGCCGCCAGGTCTTTGACCGGGCTTTCAGCGCCTGTTGATGTTTCGTTGTGGACAATGGTGACTACATCGTAATGTTTCTTCTTTAAGGCTTCCCGCAGGAGGTCAGGCGTAATTGCCATACCCCATTCCACATCCAGCCGGTCAGCCTCTTTACCATTTGTGACAGCTACTTCATACCAACGCTCTGAAAATGCGCCGTTGATGCAAGACAGGACGGTTTTCTTGGCGAAGTTTCGGATGCCTGCTTCTTGCATGCCAGAACCGGAATGGGTTCCCTGAAACACACGAAATTGCGTGTAGAATACCTGCTGGGCTTTGGCTTCTACGCGGCGAAAAATCTCTTCAAAATCTTTGCTGCGATGGGGCATCATCGCCTTGGTTTGAGCGGCAAGGACTTCATCTGCCACATCAACTGGACCTGGAACAAACATATGGGTCATGTCTAGCTCCTTTTTTGTAAGTTGGATATGATAGATCTCACGTCCTTTTCAGACGTGGTACAGCCTTATCTAGCGCAGGAAGAAAGCTAAAACAACCAGAATCAAGAAGAAAGACCCTGCCAGGATACCAATACGGGTCAGATCCTTCTTGACGTAGCTGTAATCGGGCTTAAATTCAGCTGTTACAGGCGCGCCACTGCGGCGGGCTTTATTTTCGGCGATCAAATTTGCACTTACGGTTCGGCGTTCTTTCTTAGCCATGGATGGATCTCCTGTCAAACATTAAGATTTCTAAATCAGCGGGTGTCGTCCAATGTTGCGGTGACAACAATGCGCTGGTTATCGACCATATAAGGGTAGCACGATACCAGGGTCACAATTGGTTCCTGGGTTTGCGCCATCAAGTCCACCCGGGTGGGTTCCACAATTTGCGTCTGGCTGATTACGTAGACATAGGCGCGCTGGCTGGTGTATATGATCACTTCATCCCCGGGGTTGAGCTGGTCCAGGTCTCGGAACAACTCGCCAAACACATCGTTGTGGGCGGATAGGATCAAGTTGCCCGCCTGTCCAGGGTTGACTGAGGTCAGGTTCTGACCTACACCTTTCTTTAACTGCTCCCAACCGTCACCCACCACAATGGGCGCATCCACACCCAGGGACGGAATTTGGATGCGTTCTGCCTGCTCTGGACTTGGGGCAGGGGTGGGCAAGGCTGCCACACTCTGTACCAACGGACGCAAATGCTCGGGAATTTCGGCGTCGTTGGGTTGCACGCCTCCCGGAGCGTTTGGCGGTGTGTGCCCACCTGGCAGCACCACGGCTACAATGAGTGGCGTTGGAGTCAGCCCGGGTTGTTGCAGGATGCCAGCCGTTTCTTGATTTAAAGAGCGGACCACAGTAAAACCATTCCAGATGATCATGAGCAAACCGAGGACTGCCAGCACCTCCACCACAATCAGGGCACGCTCCAGCAGGTGAGG
>DFYN01000141.1 GCA_002383615.1 Anaerolineaceae bacterium UBA4081 | reverse complement strand
CGAGAGGGTAATGATGTTGATAACCTGAAACCATCAGGGATTGAATAACCTCAGGGACGGAAACCGCTTGTGTATTCATTCGAATCGATTTCATCCAACCACGGCTACCTATATAACTTGGTTTCTGATTGTCAATTGTACCGTCCATGACCAGCATCTGCGAGAAATCTGTACTAAACCCAAACACGGTGGCTTTTCCTGGTTTCAATTTCAGGTTATTGTGAAGACCGATTGAATCGCCAGCCTGACCATCAAACAGCCAGAGGGATTGCATCTGAACTCCACCTTCATCAGCCAATTCTGGCGCAGTGGGACCACAATGCCAGAGCAGGATACTATCATCGGCAGGATCCACAGTTGCCAGGTCCATGAGCGTTACTGTGTCACCGCCAGTCATGTAATGCAAACTAAGCATACCTGCCGCACTGGTAACATCGCCTTCACATGCAGCGATCAATCCACCGGAGTTTAGACTGCCCATGACCGTGCAAACCGCAAAATGGTAATCTGATTGGAAGCGGGGCCAACATGACAAAGCTACTGCATCCAATCCTCTAGAATCTGCTAAATCTTCCAGAGCAGTATAGACCCGTCCTGATTTTTCGAGGGCATCTTCTTGACGAGTGTCGAATTTGTCAGCAGTCGAACGGATTTGCTTGCTCGCCATTCCCGCCCTGTCATCATCCACATGGCGAGCCCTGGTCAGCACCTCATCAAATTCAATGTGAACAAGTTCAATGCCTAATTTCGCTCGCATCCGACGCTCATCAATGATCAGATTATCAAAACTCGGAGCTACGCCGCCTATCAATCCGATTTTTGCACACTGCAAGTTGACAATGGCACGCAACGCCTTGACTGTAACCGCCAGCCGATCATCCACCAAAGGTTGACCTGGATGACCGAAGAACCATTTCACAGGTTGCTGATAATCTGTCAGATAGGTCCTGATGATGCTGTTATAAAGGTTTAAGGTTGTGAAACTGTTGAGTGGCAAACCACCTTCAGATGAAGGTCTCCCCTCAGGGACTGCCCAGATCCCCAGTCGGGATGGAAGTGCTGCAAATGGGTAAACAAAATTTCCAGCTGCAAAAGATGAGGCTTGCAAAATAATGAAATCTGCGCCCCAGGCAGCCAATTCGGACGCAGCTTTTTGTGCGTCGTCTATCGAATATACACCATCCTTGACAACATGAAGTTCAAACCCTAATTTCTGAGCCAATCCTAGCATCGCTTCCGAATGGTTTAAGTAATTTCCTTCTTTGTCTCCCCGCCAGGGGGTTGCCATGAGCCCCACCAATCCGATTTTGGGGTTTCGAATAGGTCGCATTGTATTATCCTTTATACCAATCTCAAGTTGGGTGAATTTGCAGGTCGGTCCCATAACTGCTGCATTTCTGGCGTCATAAGGCACAAG
This sequence comes from Anaerolineaceae bacterium UBA4081, assembly GCA_002383615.1. Lineage (GTDB taxonomy): Bacteria > Chloroflexota > Anaerolineae > Anaerolineales > Anaerolineaceae > UBA4081. The sequence continues at coordinate 7,685 of DFYN01000141.1, read as the reverse complement.
GATAATGAAAACCCACCCATCTCCTGTGTCGTGAACAAAGAGTCCACAACGGCAGCATGTATGCTATAGCCCAATGCTGTTAATCTCTGATGGACTCTTCGGTACAAAATGTGTAACTCCATGCGGGATGTGCCGCCTGAACCGTTCAATAGGACCACCAGGTTACGTTCAGGAAAAATTGCAATATCTGCACATAACCGTTCAAGCAATAAATCCACTAAATCATCAGCTGCCATTGCAGTTCCACGATACACACCTACTTCACCATGAACACCTGTCCCGACTTCAATCATGCCATCCGGTAAAGTGAATAGGGGTTCTCCTGTAATCGGATGCGTGGGGGCTCTGACTGCAACTGCCAATGAGGCAGTTCGCTCGTTGGTCATTTCCATCAACCGGATAACATCTTCAAGAGTCATCCCTTCTTCTGCTGCTGCTCCACCTATTTTCAAAGCGAAGAGCAACCCACCCAACCCTCGACGGTCTCTATATGATTCGCGTGGAGCAGTTGCAATATCATCACCCAGGTAGACAGGAACAACGTTTATCCCATCCTGCTGGCATCGCCGTAATGCCAGTCGTGCGTTTAGCACATCGCCGGCATGATTACTCACCAATAACACGACGCCCGTACCACGGTCTGCCGCTTGAATCGCCTTGGCTATGCGCACTCCTGAAGCACAGGTAAATATCGGTCCGTATACATCCGCATCCAATAACCCATAACCAACCAAACCGCCCATGGAGGGCGTATGCCCGCCGCCATGACCAATGCACAGCCCAACTTTTCCTTCCTCTTTGGGAGTCGCCCTTGTTAGTATGCCGTCAGGAGTCAAGTTTACATAGGTTGGATATGCAAAAACCAAACCCTCATTATCTTCCTGAACCAAATCCTCCGGGTCGTTGATTAGCTTGTGTGCTGGTCTTGTCATCAGTTTTTCACTTATGGATACTGGCTTTGCCTTCGCACCAGATACGCCGTCTGCAAATGCCCGTAGGATAATCCCGGTTGACATCGCGCCAGGGTCAACATGACCCACCGAACGATCACCCAAGAAATGTGCCCGTCCAAATTTAGCTTTCATGCCTTTGGTTAACTGCGCTCCCCGTTCTGCCGCATCTGCAGCTTCTGCCAGGCATTGCGGTAGTGGGAGCGATAATGATGCCTGCAACGCGCCAACGGCAGGTATGAGTGCATCCAACATGGTCTTATCGCCAACACGTGCTCCCCCTACCTCCTCGATGGCTTGCGCACCGCCAGTCAGGAATCTGGCGAAATCAGTTTGATCGACCTGCGTTTTGCCACGAAACACTAATCCTCCTTCGGAAAACCAGGCTGCCAGCAAAGGACCCACAGCACCCCCAGATGATTCTGCTATCGCTTGTGAGGCAATATCAAATAATTCACCCAGCACTTTTCCATCCTGTGCAAGGACTGCTTTTTCTGCAGCGGTAAAGGCACGGCTGACCGTATAACCATGGTCGCCATCGCCTATGGCTGCATCCAGCGCATTCAGTTTAGAGCTTTCCTCCTGAAAGCGCTGACGAAGTAAACTAAAAATATTGCACACCACTTTAGAATCAAGCATGGTTGAAAGCACTCCTCAGGAAACTTGCCGCTTTCGCTGCAGCTGTGTCCAAATCGTCATCCGTTAAACGTCGGTGAATGGACAAACCTTGCCCAACTTCACCAGCCGGATTGACAAAGGTCTCAGCAACGATAAACCCATGATATCCAATTGCATCTACAGCCGCCACAACCTCAGACCATGGAATGTGTCCTTCACCGGGGACTTTACGGTTGTTCTCAACACAATGTAAATGTCCCAACTGAACACCACATTGGCGAATTGCAGCGCCAATGAGGTCTTCCTCAATATTCATGTGAAAAGTATCCAGATGAAGTCGGATATAGGGACTTCCCACTTCAGAAACAATCTGCAACCCTTGCTGAACGGTATTCAACAAAAATCCTTCATATCGATTGACCACTTCCAGGCACAATTGCACGTTTACATCTGCCGCGATTTGTGCAGCGGTTTTCAATGACGAAATCATCTGATCATATCTCTGCAGGCGATCATCCCCGCTGAAGACGCCCCAGCCTGTGTATGTGACCCCAGCCAGAACCGGGCTGCCCAATTCAGCTGCCCACTGCAAGCATGTTTGTAACCGTTGTAGTCCAGCCTTCCGAATGGAATGGTCAGGACTCGAAATATCTGTCGTTCCACCTAATCCAGTACAGCAAGATGCACGCATCCCCAATCTTGCCAGCTCTCCCCGAATTGATTCCGTATCCAGTTCAGGAAGGAGAAGTGGGAATTCAGCCACATCAAACCCTGCCGCGTGGGCTTTGCCAATCAACGGCAATAGATTATCTGTCCAATTTTCCTGCCAGTATGAGAGGTGGATACCAATGGGGTGCATTCGAGTTCCGTAACTCTAGGCGCTCCCTTGATTTATCCAAGGGAGCGCCCAGTGAATCAGAGATTAGAGACCCAATAAGCGGGCGATACCACCAACGACAATGGCGATCAAGGAGAAGTCATTGCCGCCAAACAGGTTGGTAAAGCCGGCTGCGGAGTTCATGACGAACGGCAGACCCAACGCCTGCAAGACGATGAGGAGGACGCCACCCAGCATAGCATAGATTATGGCGCCACGGCGACCACCTGTTGAGTTAGCCATAATCACACCAGGACCAACATCAAAGAATGCTGCTGTGACCAANNCAGGGAGGTAATCATGGCAATCGGGAAACCAATCGCCAGTGAGTTCTGACCATAAGGGAAGACCATAGGGCAGTCCAAAGCTGGAACTGCATTCGGTACAACCTTGTCAGCCAGACCCTTGAACGCCGGGATGATTTCGCCAAGCATCATGCGCACACCAGTGAGCAGGACGGTCAAGCCAGCGCCGAACATCAAGCCTTCGAAGATCGCCCAGAAGAACCACAGCACAACATTTCCATTAGCAAAAGTGGTGGCTGCAAAGTTCAATCCTGCCACAAAGCCCATGATCACATACAGGAGGAACATGATGAGCGAAGTGGAGATTGTCATTGATTTCAAGAAGGACAAACCTTCAGGGAATTTAATGTCTTCCAGGGATTTTGTTTTATCGCCGACAAGTTTTCCAACCCAGGCACCTATGAATGAGTGGATGGTGGTGGTGTGACCGATGGTGAATTCTCTGGTACCAGTCAAGTTAAAGACAAACTTGGATATCAGGGCAGGCAGCACTGTGATGATGATACCCAGGATGATTGAACCAGAGATAACCAGGGCAACACCCGTGATTTTTCCGGTATCTGCCAAAGCAGCCACAACCATAAATGCATTCCAGAACAAGATATGACCGGTCAGGAATACATATTTGAGGGGTGTGATGCGTGCCAAGAGCAAGTTGACCAGGAAGCCAAAAACCATCACGAGAATGATTTCGACACCATGTGCCGCCAGGAAGCCTACCCAATCACCCACAACAGCTTCACCTTCGTAGGTGAAGACGTTGCCAAATAGGGTTGCCAGGGGGTTCATGGCATTCACCAATAGGTCCACACCAGCAAAGAGGACCAAAACACCTACCATGGTTTTCACCACGCCCGTGATGACTTCGCTAAAAGTCTTCTTGAGCAGGATCAAACCAACCATTGCCACAATGCCCAGCAAGAACGTGGGGAGAAGTCGTGGCACAATTCCAAAAACAAGATTGACATCCATCTTAAGCATCCTTTTTGAGATAGATTCCCCTTACGGGGTGGTTGTGATACGAACGGCGAACGATCACACATTTACTTCCAATCAATTTGGATGGCTTTCACCTCCTTTGGTTCAAAAAATAAAGGAATGGTCAGCAAATTTGCGGCGACCTGCCAGTCCAGCGATGAACGAATTGGAAACGTCTGATAAATATCAGCTGGTTGGCGATGTAATTCCGATAATTGCAGCGATGTCGCCACTGCTTGACCGGAGTAATTGGTAAAAAGGATCATTGATTGGGTAGGTGTATCCAAGAAATGCGGGTCAATTCCGTTCGGTCGTGGGCTACGATTGCCCATCATGATATGTGGTACCACTTTTAAACGCAGCTCTAACTCTGCCAACACTGCGCTCAAAATGTGTCCGCCATCAATCAAATTTCCCGCGTCTCCTTGAGTGGCGATATACACGCCATAACCGTCCCCACANNGTTTCAACAATATCGCGATTCAACCAACCTTGAAATGATTGACCTTTCCATTCAATAGTTAGTCCATTTAATGTACTTGGTCGTATTTTAGTCAGTCCAAAGAGGTCACCTAATTCTGGCATGGGCAGCTGCGGTGCGTACCATCCACGTTCAGTTAGAGAACCACAACGGGCAAAACCGATCACCACGCCTCCCCTTTCAGCATATGCGTGCACTACTTTTGCCTGGTTTGTAGATAATAAACCTACCAATGGCAATAAGGCATACCGGAAACGAGCAATATCATCGACTTCAAATGAAGCCATATCCACAAAATCCACCGAGTAGCCGCGGTCCCAGAGGGCACGGTACGCGCCACGTTGCGCGGCGAACAAGGCTTCCTCCTGCTCAACACCCCGGAAGAAGATGGCGTTTGGTTTGGATTCCAACACCACCCCCTCAGATGGCAGTGGTTGGGCGGTCTGGAAAAACGCCGTGTTGGACTGAATAAACTGTCCAATTTGCGAAGCCTTTTCATATCGATCCGTAGGCGTNNGGCATGTATAACAACAATTTTGCGTTATGCCCAAGGCATTCAAACACGTAGTTCGCCACATCCTGCTGGTCGGTATCATGCTCCGGACCAAGCACCCATCCATTGATTGGACCACTTTCTATCTCATGAATCCAGAAATCGCGCCCGGTATGTGCTGCTACGCTGCGTCCATGATCCAGGAACATGGAGTTGTGTTCAGGGCGAGTTTTTAATTTCTCGCCACTGCCAGGGTACAAGTCATATCCGATGTGATCAACTACTTCTGCAATTTGCCATTGGTCCAGACCCATATACGTCCCAAACCGATCAAATCCTTTGAAGTTAAAGGTATTGATCGAGGTAGGATGTTGAGTATCAATGCCACGAATAATGTCGTGCTGCCAACCGGCAAATTGGGCGAACGCATACTGCCAAAACAAGCGCCAATCAAGCCAACGCGTCACCCCTGACCAGGAAGAAGGCATACTCTCTGGCGCACTCACATCGGACCAATCGTTGTAGACAAAATTCGTCGTACTCCACGACCATGCCTCTGTTAGAGATTCTAGTGTGCCATATTTAGCTTTTACCCACTCCTGGAAACGGGTCTGACAATACCCACAATAACAGTAGAGCCCCAGGTTGTCCCGGTCACGCGCCGGCATAAACGGGAAGCCGATCTCATTTGTGATTTGCCAACTATGGTGATTCGGTTGGGTGATGGCAAAGGCTGCCAATTGCTGGACATATCGCTCCGCAGCGTCGCGGTAACCCGGATGATGGACACACGCCCAGTGGTATGAAGCACCTAACGGGTATCGTTCGCCACGGCTGGATAGGATGGATACATCCGGATATTTCCGTGCCAACCACAGGGGAGGTGATGCTGCCCCGGTACTTAACATCACCCGGATATTGAACTTTGCCGCTGCCTGATAAAACGCAGCCAGTTCATCCAAACGAAAAGTTCCTTCTTGCGGTTCAATCCGGTCCCATGATCCATGCACGTCCCCAATGCGGACCAGGTTCATGCCTGCCGCTTGCATCAACCCCAGATCCCTCTCCCATTCTGTGGCGGGAAAGATCAAGGGTGAATATGACGCGCCGTAAGGGAATGGAGAATTGGTCATGAGCCTTCAGAAGAGAGTTGTTGGATTAACGGTAAAGCCTTTTGTTTTACTTCATCTTTGCTGAGAAAATTATTGATGTCAATAACTGGTTGAGGTTTCCCTTCAAACAAATGAACGAGGGGTTGAGAGGTAAAAACAATATCGTACTTTTCACCGCGTGAGGTTGCTTCGTCAGAACAAAAAGTCTCTGCTTTGATGCCTGCTTCTTTCAGGACACTATCCAGCGTCATACGCAGCACCATGCTGGATCCCAAACCAAATCCGCACACCACCATAATCTTCAGCTTTTTCATTGCTTCTCCATCGCTTATTCGAAGGCTGCCAGAACTGCCTCGACATCTGTGGCTAGTTTTAGCATTTGTTGGTTGTCCTCATTAGATAGGAAAATCGCCAGGTCGCGCAGCATTTCAACATGAGCTGTTTTGTCCACGCCGCCAAAACCGATCACCAAACCAACCGGGTCATTAGCAGCTGAGCCAAAATTAACAGGCGTTGACAGGGTCACGATGCTCATTCCAGCTTTGAGCATACCGTCCTCAGGGCGGGCATGTGCCAGGGCAATTCCAGGCGCAAGCACCATATACGGACCCAACTGCTCGACTGCCTGCACCATGGCATCAACATAACTTGATGTACATAACCCTGCTTGTTCCATTAAGTTACCCGCTGCTTGAACTGCTTCTTGCCAATTCTCGACAGGAATTTGCAGGCGGATTAAGTCCTTGGTTAAAACATCTCGAAGGCTCAATCGGATACCTCCATCAGTAATTGTGCTGTTTGGCGGTCAGTTACCAACACATTAAAATACTTTCCGAGTAAAGCGCCATGGATTGCTTTGACTTTTTCAATGCCGCCCGCAATCAGTACACTCCAGGGGATGGTTAATAAATCTGGCAAGTCAAGTCCAATCATGCGGTCATCCGTAAGGAAGGGAATATGATTGCCATGGATATCAAAATAATGACCAAGCGCGTCGCCGACTGCACCTTTTTGATGGAGTACTTTCAGATCCTCAATAGTGATGTACTTATGCAGGAGCAAAAGTGCAGAATCATCCACCGGACCCACCGATTGAAGCACGATTTGGCAGGTGCGTGCACGTTCCAGTGAGGCTTGAATCGAAGGTTCAGCCAGAAGTTGCTCTTTAAGTGATTTATTGGAGACAAATGTGGGGGCATAAAAGAACTCTGCCTGACCACCTGAAAGTTCTGCTAATTTCGAAGCAGCATTGTACTTTGAAATCCCGCTGCCATAATCCGACGCTGCACCTACAATTTCGGTAAAAGTAACCTGGAATGAGCCATTGGATGTGAATACCATAGGCAGGTGGGAAATAGTCCGCCCAAGTCCCAATCCAATACGAGTACCAGGGACCAAGTGCGTGTTTAGCCATGTGCAGGCACCGCGTGCCAAAGCCAGATAATTTGGCTGACCGGGCGCTTCTTCCATGACCACCAATGCGTCTTTTAAGTTGTACTTTAAGGTCAGGTCATTTTCCAAATCAAAAAAATATTCCGGAGGCGTATGAATACGAACCTCAAGAATTCCTGCCTCTCGTGCCTGGCGTAGGATGCGATGTATTTTGACACGCGAATACCCAAGCCGCTTCCCTATCTCATCCTGAGTCATGTCAGCATCGTAATAGAGTTTTGCCACCCGAACGCACAGGCGATACTCATCTTCGGTTAATGGGGGAGAAGAAATGTTTTGTTTCATTAGGGTCTCGCGTACATATTTTCAAGGCATGTACATAAGTTCATTATAGTGATCGTGAAAAATAAATCAAGTACAAATTTCATTATTTACCCAATCTAATTATTTAAGGGGATGCTAATTGTTGAGCAGGAATT
>DFYN01000170.1:2705-13282 GCA_002383615.1 Anaerolineaceae bacterium UBA4081 | reverse complement strand
CAGCTGGACAGGTGTTTGGAATTATGCGTGCAGCGATCACAGGTCAAAAAGTAAGCCCGCCATTATTTGAAAGTATGGAAATTATTGGGCGTGAGGTTGTGATTAATCGCCTAAACCGTGCGCTTACCTTGCTCGCTGATGCATAACTTCAAGGTAAGGGGGGGACTACCATGAACTGGACACGAAAGCTGGTTGATGGTAAAATATTTTTCGGCAGGTATTGGCGGTTCGTCTAATGGCAGGACAGCAGACTCTGAATTTGCTTGTGGAGGTTCGACTCCTTCACCGCCAGCTAAACCAATCTCCCGGGTTATCCCGGGATTTTTATTAATGAATGATGTCCTTACTTGAGGGTGTTGGAACAAAAAATTGTAAGATGACCAGGGTTATCAGGGAAATGACGGCTGACACAAAAAATGTAGTTTGATAACCAAAACCATCCGCGATTGCTCCACCAATGATGGGAGCAATAATTGCAGAAGGAGCAATCAAAGTATTGGACATTCCAACATAGGTTGCTCGTTCGTGGTCATCCCCAAATTCAAGGGAAGTGGCAATTCCAATTGTCCAGAATGCAACGTTGGCAATCCCAGTTAATATGATCACAACATAAAACAGCGAGATGTCCTTTGCCAACCAGGCTATGCCTGAGCTCAGGACTGTTGCAGCTGCGCCAATCACAAGAACACTCTTCCGATTCCAGTGGTCTGCCAGCCAACCGAGCAAAGGATTAGCAACCACGCCTGTGACAAGCAATACACTGGTCAATATGCCAGCAACACTTTCGCTCATTTTAAGTATCTGAACTGCATACACCATATAAAAGCCGAATGACATCATTCCAAACTGCAGCATATTACGACTGACAAGAAACCAGACAAACCCCTTATCTTTTTTCAAAACATCCCAAACCTGGGTCCAGATGGGAAGGGCAACCTGTTCACTTGGAATCATCGAACGACTCTCTTCGCGCGTCAAGTTCAAGAAAAACCAGGAAACCAGTAGTGCGAAACAAGCGAGACCAAAGCAAATCGCGAAATCAGTCGGTGAGGGCAGGTTTTGAAGCAAAAATCCGGCTGCAACAGCAGAACCGCTCATAAAAAGATTGGAAGCAGCAGATTGTGCGCCAAAAAAGGTTGCCCGGACATCACCCGGGATGACCTTTCCAATCATATTCTGCCAGGCGTTGGCAGTCAAACCTGCGCTAATTCCCTGCATGATGAGCATCATGAATGTAAGAACCAGGGCAACATTAGGACCTAAGGCTTTTATGAACAAAGCGATAAAAAATAGCCCCATGAAGGGGAGCCGCTCAAAGGTTGTCATCACCATCACCCATGGTTTTAACCTCGGCAGGCGGGAGATCTTGTTCGCTGTGAGTAATTGAGGGAGTTGCCATCCGGTATTGTGGATTGCTGGTACCAGACCGATCAGCAAGGCGGATGACGTCATCGTGCTGACAAACAATGGCAAGATTGTGCTAAATGAAACAAATCCCAATCCCAATCCGAAGAATGCGCCATCCAGCAGGTTGACGATGTAATTATGTCTAAAGTGTATGCGAGAGTGGTTTTCCATAAAAAAGCCCCGGATATTATACCCGGGGGTGACCTTTATATTGGGGCAACTTGATGACTCATTAATGGTTAACTATCCTCTTCATCATTGTCTTGCCAGATGTCATCCTCATCATCCTCCTCGCCGTCCTCAAGTCCTTCCCAGCTTTCCACCTCTTCGTCTTCTTCTTCGCTCCAATCATCCTCTGCAACGGTTTCAGTGGTAGGCTTGAATGTGATGCAGCCTGAGTCCGGGTCAATTTCAACCATGCCAGCGCTGCAGTATCCTTCGTCCAGGAACGCGCAGTCTAAATAGTGACAGATAATTCTTGCCATAGTTTCCTCCTTGTGAGTAAATACTATTTCTGGTGAGCGAGCATCCAAACAGAACGGATGAAAAGGATAATGACNNATAGGTGAGATAAATGGAGAAGATTAGGCAAAGAAAAGTAAGGGCAAATTCAGCATAAACAAAGGTCGTTTTCCTTTGAGGATATTTCGATTCACCCAGGAGCATCAATAAGTATGTTAACAACGCTAAAAAACCGAATACTGCTACAGGAATGCCTAATAATTCAGAGTACTTGCTGGTATTCACGCTCCAGCAATCGCCAACCCCTTGGATGCATAATTGTGGATTATTTGAAAACTTGATAATAGCCAGGTAAATAGAATTCACCAATCCAAGAATGGTCGTGATAAAGGCAACAATGCGAAATGTTCTCAAATACTCACCTGGTTAGCCAATTAAGTCTGTTCTGAAACGCAAGCGATTTTACCGCATAGACCCTAATCAGTAAAGGAGTAATTCGATGTTGCTTATCCAGGATGAACCCTTTGTGCTTCTACGACATTAGGCAAGTTTTCAATACGTGTCAATACCCGACTGAGCTGTGAAACATCACTTACCTCAATCACTAATACAATGGTTGCCAAACTGTGACTAAGGTTAAGCTTGATGTCGCTGAGGTTGATGTTTTCACCTGTTAGAATCGCGGATATATCACCCATCAATCCCTGCCGATCATAAGCGCGGATTTGAATGGAGATTGGGAAAGTCTTTTGCGGTTCACCCCAGGTAACTTTTACAATCCGCTCACGGTCTCGCAGGCGAAGCATGTTAGGGCAATCTGTGCGGTGGATGGTTGCACCTCGTCCGCGAGTGATGTAACCCACAATCTCATCTCCCGGAACTGGATTACAGCATTTTGCGAAGTTTGTGAGCAAGCCTTTTAAGCCAAGCACAGTGACGGCGGTACCTGCTTTGTCAACTGGTGAAGGTTCTTTTTGTGCTAAAAGGGGATCTTTTTGCCTGTCATCTTCGCTGAGTGCATTGATGATCCGCCCAACCGACAGGTCGCCTGAACCAATTTCTTCATATAAGTCATCGACAGACCTTAGGTCAAACCGTGTGACGAGTGCGTCTAAATTTGTTTCGCTTGGAATACCCAACCGACGTAATTCGCGCTCCAGGGTTTGTTTACCCTGGGCGATGTTGAGCTCTCGGTCTTGGAGCTTGAACCAGGCGCGGATTTTTGCACGCGCACGTTGCGTGACTACCAAACCCAGGGTTGGATTAAGCCAATCCCGGCTAGGTCCACCTTGCTTGGCAGTCAGGATTACAACCTGGTCACCCGTTTTCAGGACGTAGTCTAAAGTGACTAATTTCCCATTGACTTTCGCACCACGGCAGCGGTGACCAATTTCAGTGTGAACATGATAGGCAAAATCAATCGGTGTTGACCCTGCAGGCAGGTCAATAATATCGCCGCGTGGGGTGAAAACATACACCCTGTCTTGAAAGACATCGGTTCGTATCCCTTCGACAAATTCTGATGCGTCCTCAACATCAGACCGCCAATCTAACATCTTTCGAAACCAATTGATTTGCTTCTCATACACCGCATCATGTACACCTTTTTCTTTGTAACGCCAGTGTGCGGCAATACCATACTCCGCATTTTGGTGCATTTCAGGCGTTCTGATTTGCACCTCTAGCGCTTTGCCATCATCATAGAGGACTGCAGTATGGAGACTCTGGTAGAAATTATCCTTAGGTGCAGCGATGTAATCGTCAAATTCTTGCGGAATAGGGCGCCAATGGGTATGGATAATACCAAGGGCGGCATAACACGTTGGGATATCTGCGACGATGAGCCTGACAGCACGTAAATCCCTCACCATCTCGAATGGTTTCCCTTTTTCGTACATTTTTCGGTAAATTGAGTATATATGCTTGGGTCTTCCACTGATTTCGGCTTGAATTCCGGCATCTTCTAATACTCGATGAAGTTTAGTTATAATCTCATTGACCATGCTTTCGCGGGAGTCATGACTTTCCGCTAACTTTTCAGCAATCTCCCGATATTTTTCTGAATCAACATATCGAAAAGCGAGGTCTTCTAATTCTGCTTTCATGTGCCAGATACCCAGGCGGTTGGCAAGTGGTGCAAATATGTCCAGAGTTTCCTGCGCAATGCGACGTTTTTTATAATCCGGCATATAACCTAAGGTACGCATGTTATGCAACCGGTCGGCAAGTTTGATGAGAACGACGCGNNGTCTTGCGCAAAGTTTCATTTGCCAGATCACGCCTGCGAGAGCGAGCCAGTGGGTCTTCAGATGCACCGATTAAATCTGTCGGTAAGGGTTCTTCAGAATCCTGGGCGTGTTGATCTGCCCTGGAGACACGGGGTAAATTTGCGAGTTTGGTAACGCCGTCAACTAAAGTTGCCACTTCATCACCAAATTCGCGCTTGATGTCTTGTATGGTGACGGGGGTATCTTCCACGGTGTCGTGAAGCAATCCAGCCATGATGACAACCGGTGGTACACGCAATTCTGCCAGGATTGCTGCGACAGCAACACAATGGGTGATGTATGGCTCACCTGAGGCGCGCGTTTGACCTGCGTGGGCTGTCTCGGCAAAATAATACGCCCGCAATATCATATCGCGGTCTACTTTGCCGTAAATATCTGGCAATGAGTCCATTAAGGTTTCAATTTTCACAGCCAGCCACCCCATGCTGAGAGTTGCATAAGTATACGTATTTCATCCCCTGGGCGCAAGGGAAAAACAACTTATGATGACCACCCAATTTGTTGATTATTGTAATGTGGTGAGGAATGCGTTGTAGGGGATGTCTTCAAAACTTTGATAACACCAATCTGCCCTAGAAAAATCCATGAATTTTGTTATGCCATTTGGCACAACTACACAGGTTAATCCTGCGTCTTTTGCTGCCGTCAATCCATTATTGGAATCCTCAAACGCTATGCACGCACCCGGATTTACATTTAATTTGGTGACAGCTAACAAATATAGATCTGGCGCAGGTTTTACCCGACTGACATCTTCTGCAGTGCATACAAAAGAAAAATACTGAACCAATCCCAGATTCTCGAGATGCCCCATGACCCATTGGCGTGGCGAGGATGACGCGACTGCCAGTTTCATCTGATTTTCAGATGCTGCTTTGATGAACTCAATAACGCCTGGTTGAGCAGGTGTCCGCTTAGTCTCCTCTAAAGCTCGGTCGGCAGCCGATATTTGAAGAGATGAACGTTCTGGTAAAGCATGACCGAGTTTGGATTCCAGATAGTCCAGAGGATGGAAGGCTGCAAAGGATGCGCCTACACATCGTCTCCAATCTTCTATCAATAAATCAACGCCATAGGTTGCTAGCAAAGTGCGCCAGATCTTGTACTCTACTGTTTCAGTGTCTAAAATCAAACCGTCAAAATCAAAAATAAATGCTTCTGGAACCATTGGGTCACTCCTGATTACACAAGGCGGAGCATGCGCCCCGCCTTGTGGTTGATGTCATGCTTCAAATACTAGAAATCAAAATGATACTGGTTTAGCCCAAGCATCTGAATCAAGGCAAGGATATCTTTTTGAAGGCTGGGCACAATCGGAATGCCTTCCACCCGCAGGCGCTTTTCATTCTCAAATTCTTTCTCACCAGCGGTGTAAATACGGTCTTGACCGGGTTCAAGCCGGGCAGCGCGTAATTCCCGTAAGATGTTGCCTGTTGTGCGTTTGAACTCTTCCAATGGAACGAAGGCTTCAATGTCGATCGCCATAAAGAAGTGACCCAGCATAAATGGACGTTTGCTTCCGTCGGCTTCAAACCCTTGGAGACCGTGCATGAATTGCCCCATCTGAAGGGAGGCGCTCAATATTTCAACCATAGTCGCCAAACCATACCCTTTGTAGCCAGCGAGTAATTCGCCAGCGCCACCCAATGGCAGCAACGCAACTGTATCATCAGAAAGACCTTTGAGGACATCACTTGAATTAGTCACCGGTTTTCCTTGTTGGTTTACCGCCCATCCTTCTGGAGCTTCAATGCTTTCACGCTCATATACTTCAAACTTGCCGCGCTGCGTGATGGATGTGGCAGCATCAAAGAGGAAAGGACAATCCTCGTCAGTCGGCGCACAAAATGCGATTGGATTTGTTCCCAACATGGGTTGGACACTGAATGTAGGTGCAATTGCGGGGCGGGCATTCGTAAATGCCATGCCAATGCAACCCTGTTCTGCTGCCATGCGCGCATAGTAACCATCGATACCAAAATGGGTAGAGTTTCGGACAGCAACGCTCCCCATGCCGAATTTCTTGGCTTTGTTGATCGCCATTTGCATGGACTGGCTGGCAATGACCATGCCCATTCCATGATGCCCATCAACCAGAGCAGTGGTAGGCGTTTCCCGTATCACCTCAACTTGAGTGACTGGTATCTGCTGACCGGTCTTGATACGGTCGATGTACATTTTTAATCTGCCAATGCCATGCGACTCAATTCCGCGTAAATCTGCGGCAATCAATACATCCGCACAGGTTTTGGCGTCATCAGCGGGTACGCCGGCTGTGATAAACACATCCAGCATAAACTTGTAGAGGAAGTCGACTGGCAAAGTGGATGCTATACGTCCTTGGTGGGATGTCATTTTAATGCCTCCTGACCAATGAACTTGCGATTTGGAGATACGATAGAAAGGACTTCAGAGTCCTCAGGTTCAAGCCTTTGCTCAACCATGCGGGTCAGTAATTCACCCACACCAGGACCCAGCATAAAACCCTGTCCACACATACCGACTGCCAGGAGTAAATTGGATGGTTCTTGTGCCCAACCGATGATAGGGAAACCATCCGGGGTCATTGGGTAAAGACCCCGCCACGTTCGCCGCACCCGGATATTTGCCAATCGAGGCATAATCTCCAACATCCGCCTGGCTACCAATGGCAGAAACGACGAGGTTTCTCTGGAATCAAAACCCCAAATACTTGGGCTCGGCGTGATACAGAAGATGATTTGCCCGGTCAGGTGCTGGTAAAAATAGTAAGTCGATGAATCTTCTGTTGGGCGAATATCCACAACCATTGGTTTAAGGAAAGGGGCTACTGCTTCTGTGATGGCTGCTTCATGAGAGTCGGGGCGGACAGGCAAATCCAATCCTGTCAGTTTACCTATTTCTGCAGCCCAGGGACCGGCTGCATTGATGACAATATCCGCTGAATAGGTGTCTTTGTCGGTGATTACCTGTGTTACTTTGCCATTACTAACAACCATGCTGGTCACAGCCTCTGAAAAATGGAAGTCTGCGCCCGCCTGCTGTGCGTGTATATAAAAAGCATGGGTCGCCAGGAGGGGAGAAGCGCTCCCATCATGGGGCGAAAAGGTTCCGCCAATTAATCCATCAGGATTTAAATCCGGAACTATTTTTAGGAACGCTTCTTGGTCGTACCAATCAATATCCAGTCCAAAGGATTTTTGCGTTACAAGTAAATCCTTTAGGATCTTCTCTTCACGCTGGCGGTAAGCGACAAACGCATAGCCGCCCTCTTCCCATTCAATTTCATCGCCATAGGTCTCTTTCCAGGTGGAAAAGATCTCAATAGAGCGAAGGGAAAGGCGAATTTTCGCCGGGTCTGAATGCGTGGCGCGGATACCGCCAATTGCGCGTTTGTTGGAGCCTTGACCAACTGAAGGTACTGATTCCAATACAAGGACTTTATGCCCATTTTTTGCGAGGAATAATGCAGTTGGCGTACCGATTGAGCCGGCGCCAATAATGATCACGTCGTAATGATTGGCTTTCTTAGTCACGATTGCCACCTTGTTTTGGTTTTATTCCGGCAAAAACACCAAGTGGGACTTCGACAAACACGGGNNGTTTTTGCTCCACATGCACCCATCCCAGCGCGCGTGACAATCTTTAATTCGTTTAGGTCCCGATAACCTTTACGAATTAAGGCGCGAATTTCGCCTGCAGTCACGTGTTCACAACGGCAAACGATGATGTCGTCAGTGACATGCTCAACGTATTCGTCCAATGGCAAAGTAAGCGGGTCATTTTGGATTTGCAATCCTGCCACTTTGGCGGCGATTTCTTTTGGGACCTGAACCTGGACGATTAATGTCCGATCACTTGATGGAATCGCGTGAACATGCATGACTTCGTAGTCTCCCAATACAACACCAGTGGTATCGAGAACTGTCACACGTTCACGTGCGCGGATTAAGTCCGAAGTGAACTCAAACGGTATTGATACGATAGGAAAGTCTGGATTATTACGATAATCCACGAGTGTGATAGCCAGACCGGGACAACCGGCAACGCAGCGTTCGCACACCTCGCAACAATATCCATTCCCCACAAATTGCGGAACAGCACGGATATCACTTCGGTTGATTTCAATTAGTCCATGCGGGCATAATGCAGAACAAGGGTCACACGGGATTTCCTGAGTGCAATGGAATACAGGGATGACGCCAACGACACTTTCTGGCATTAATTCTTCAATGGATGGACCGGGTTTGGATTTTAGTATTTGAGCAGTACGGTACCACTCTGCAGGGACTTCCCCTGCATTATAACCGAGGTAGTTGGCGATTTCACGCCCCCGAATCTTGCCTGAGAATATTGCTGCGGACGCTTCTGCGATTTCCTCTGCATCTCCCGCGACATAGGCGGTCAGACCGAATTCTTGGGCTTTCCTGTAAAATTCGTCCACCGGGTCCAGTCCGACTGCAATCAACACCGAGTCGCATTCAAAGGATTTTTCTGTCCCGGGAATAGGGGAGAATTTTGAATCCACCTGTGCAATCGTAACCGATTCAACACTGTCTGATCCATTTGCGCTCAAAATTGTATGAGAAGTGTAGATTGGCACACCCATGCGGACCAGCTTATCTTTATGGACTTTGTATCCGCCGCATTCAGGCAGCGCTTCAACCAAGCCGACCACACCAATGCCTGCTTGCAGGGCATGATAGCCTGCAATTAAGCCTACATTTCCGCCACCGACAATGAATAATTTTTCAGATGGTCTGATCAGGTCGCGGTTAACCAGGGTTTGGAATGCGCCTGCGCCATACACGCCTGGCAAGGTGTTTCCGCGGAACGCCAGGAACTTTTCGCGCGCCCCACAAGCGACCAAGACAACTTGTGGATCGACAAGCACGTATTCCTGATTATCCTTTAATATGCCGACTTTATGGTCACTAAATACAGCCAACGCGGTACTTTGCAACCAGATTTCTATACTTGAAAAAGCACGAACATCCTCTTCCAGGCGAGTGGCAATATCGATGCCACGTGTTCCTGCATATACTGCCTGGGTTGAACCGAAAAACCGATGGGTTTGCAAAACAAGTTTTCCACCTAACCGATGCTTGTCGTCAACCAGAATGGTTTGAATACCCAGTTTCCCTAATTCAATGGCGGCTGAAAGACCGGATGGACCGCCACCAATAATGAGGACAGGAACAGAAAGTTCTCTGGTCTCTTGCATGGATGGCAATTTTGCGACCTTTGGCAATTCGGGTAAGGAATCCGCGGGCATGACGATCATTTCAGGTAGAACTAACTCCATGCAGGATTTAACAGGTATGCCATTCGCGATGACCATGCATTGTGAACATTGACCATTGGCGCAGAATATCCCCTGGGGTGAGCCGTCACGGTAGTGATGACCAAAAATGCGAACCCCATTGGCAATGAGGGCGGAAGCAATTGTTTCGCCTTCAAGCGCTTTAAGCGTTTTTCCTTGCCAAGTAAACTCAAATTCTTTACGTTCGGGAATGGGTAAGATGGGGTGCTGCTTAATCCGAAAATCAGACATTAAAGTGTCCTCTACTTATCAATAATTAAGAACGATATACCGGGTTGGGTTGATTTACAAAACCCTATGCATTATATCTCTCCGCTGTCATACCGTATACTGATGATTGGCGCTAATCAGGCGATAATGTGTCATAAGGTTCTGGATTTCAGGAATGTATTGATGCTAAAATTATAAGAATTTGTATGATGGGAGGCAGAAATGAAAAGAATAGCCGTTCTTACAAGTGGCGGAGACGCACCAGGTATGAATGCAGCAATACGCGCAGTCACCCGAACTGGTCTGTCATTGGGATGGGAAGTATACGGAGTACGGGGTGGGTATGATGGTCTCATTAATGGGAAATTCCAGCTGCTTGGACCACGTGACGTTGGTGGAGTACTGCAAAGAGGCGGGACAATCCTTGGAAGTGCACGTTGCCCAGAATTCAAGACAGAAGAAGGGCAAATTCGCAGTATCAGGGCAATGAACGAGGCTGGCATCGAGGCTCTCGTTGTCATCGGCGGGAATGGTTCACAAGCAGGCAATTGGGAACTATCCAAGCGCGGCTTTCCGGTCGTAGGCGTGGCATCGACGATCGACAATGACCTATATGGCTCTGAGATCACGATTGGTGTGGATACTGCTCTCAATATTGCTCTGGAAGCCATTGACCGCCTAAAAATTACCGCCTCATCCCATCAAAGAGCGTTCCTGATTGAGGTGATGGGTCGTAATTGCGGTTATCTGGCGTTGATGGCATCCATTGCCGGTGGTGCGGAAGCAGTCGTCATCCCAGAGGTGGCAACAGATCCAGAGGCTTTAGCGGGAATTCTTCGAGATTCATACGCCAAAGGGAAGGCTCATGCCATTATTGTTGTTGCGGAAGGCGCTGATTATAATGCAGC
>DFYN01000170.1:957-2627 GCA_002383615.1 Anaerolineaceae bacterium UBA4081 | reverse complement strand
ATTCAAGTGACCCCTTTGGCAGAGGTTTGTGCCAACAAGAAAAGCCTGGATTTAAGTTTGGTGGAATTGCAAAAGATACTTGATTAAACATGGACCGGTCGGCAATCGCCGACCGGTTTGTTTTACGCTTCTGGGATGAAACGCAAGAATGCTTCGATAAATCCGTCTATATCGCCATCCAACACACCCTGTGCGTTCGCTACCTCATAATCCGTGCGGTGGTCTTTAACCATCTGGTAAGGATGCAGGACATAAGAACGGATTTGTGATCCGAAATTCGTTTGGACATAATTGCCCCGCAAGCGTGCCAGTTCTTTTTCCTGTTCAGCCTGTTGGATCGCCAAAAGGCGTGAGCGAAGAACGCGCAACGCATTTTCTCGATTCTGAAGTTGGGAGCGTTCATTCTGGCAGGTAACCACAATACCAGTTGGGAGATGCGTCAATCGGACTGCGGTGGCATTCTTTTGCACATTTTGCCCACCTGCACCTGCTGACCGGTAAATATCCACCTTGACATCATCCATGTTTATTTGTACAGCGTCATTATCAGATGTTGCTTCCGGTAGGACTTCCACCTGGGCAAATGATGTGTGTCGGCGGTGGGCAGCATCGAATGGTGATAGGCGGACAAGGCGGTGAACGCCTTTTTCGGCATGAAGGTAACCATACGCCAGCAGCCCGCTCACAGCGATGGTCACGCTCTTGATGCCAGCCTCCTCACCTTCAGAGAGGTCTAATATTTCAGTCTCATAACCACGCCGCTCAGCCCAGCGCAAATACATGCGCATGAGCATACTTGCCCAATCCTGTGATTCAGTACCACCCGCCCCGGATTTGACTTCCAGGAGGGCATTACCTCGGTCGTAGGGACCATCCAGGAAGACCGTCAATTCCCGTTTGTGTAATTCTTGCTCTATTAGCGCGGTTTCAGCCTCTAATTCGGGGCGGAGGCTTTCATCATCCATCCCTGCCAGTTCGAGGTTGTCGTTAATTTGTCCTTCGAGGGTACGCCAATTTTGAATGTCACTGCGCAGGTCAGAGAGTTGTTTCATCAACCTCTGAGCAGACTCAGGATCGTCCCAAAGCTTGGGGTCTTCAGATTTTTGTTCCAGGGATGCAAGCTCAGTTTCGCGTTTAGCGAGGTCAAAGATGCTCCATGAGGTTTTGGATGGTCGTTCGGCATATCGTCAGGCGATCTATCAAATCTTGCATTAGCGGGAGTCCATTTCTTGATTGAGAATTCCTTCAACAAAGGCGATTCGGTCGAATTCCTGCAAGTCTTCTGGTTTTTCACCTAATCCAGCATAAATAATCGGCAAATCCAATTCTTGTTGGATCGTGAAAGCCATACCACCCCGGGCGGATGAATCCAGTTTTGCCAGGATGATACCGGTCACCTGGACTGCCTCTTTGAATGCTTTTGCTTGCTGCAGCGCATTTTGCCCGGTGGTTGCGTCTAAAACCAACCACACAGCGTGTGGCGCTCCTGGAAGGGCTTTACCAACGACTCGGTGGACTTTCTTAAGTTCTTCCATTAAGTTCGTACGTGTGTGCAATCGACCGGCAGTGTCAATCAGGACGAGGTCCATTTTACGAGAAATCCCAGATTGAACCGCATCGTAAGCAACTGCACCCGGGTCTGCGTTGGGTGCGCCTGCAATAACAGGCAA
>DFYN01000170.1:0-873 GCA_002383615.1 Anaerolineaceae bacterium UBA4081 | reverse complement strand
AGAGAAATCCAACGGTGTGTGGGGGGCTAAACGTTCAAGTAAAGTTGATTTTAGGGCATCAACCAGGTCAGCCGAGCGGGTTAAGCCTTCATGTTCAACTGTAGTCCGCAACGTCTTTATTACTGACTGCGTGGCTCCCATTCCCAGGTCAGACTGGATTAAGAGCGATTCCAGCTCATCCCAGGTATCCGCCGAGATTTCGCTTGCGCCAAACAGGGTCGCAATACGTCCAAAGGTCGCTTTACGGGTTTTGGCAAGACCCGAAAACCATTTCTGTAAGGATGACTCAGCCATAGTGAGAAAATTATATCATGAGGGATTGATAGGTTTTTTCGAAGCAGTGGCAAGCTGTCCGCATCCTGCCTGGATATCAATACCGCGGCGCATTCGTACCGTGCAAGGTATGCCGTGAAATTCTAACTGGGCTCGAAATGCTTCTGCTCTCTCCCGGGTGGTTGCCTTGCCTGAAAAACGATGGGTTGGGTTTAGCGGGATCACATTCACATGGCAGAGCATCCCTTTGACAAGGTTAGCCAACTCAGTCGCATGAGCCGGCGTGTCGTTGATATCTTGGATCAAAGCCCACTCAAAAGTGACACGACGATGCGTCTTGTCAACATAATCGCGGCAGGCAGACATTAATTCGGCAATAGGGTATTTCTTATTAATTGGCAGCATGGAAGATCGTAATTCGTCAGTTGCTGCATGCAGGCTGATTGCCAGATTATACTGACGGTCTTCTTCAGTGAAGCGGCGGATGCCAGGAATGATACCCACCGTTGAAATGGTAAAACGGCGAGCGCCAAAATTGTACCCTTGGCTATCATTGAGACGGTCCATGGCGGCTAAAACAGCATCATAATTATGGAACGG
>DFYN01000153.1 GCA_002383615.1 Anaerolineaceae bacterium UBA4081 | reverse complement strand
CGCCAAGGGCGGTGACGCTATAGGTGAATACAGTTGCAAGTAATGCCTGGAGTACCGGATTTATACCTGATAGAAAGGTTGCAATGTTCATAAACCTCGCTCCAACATCTATTTTGGAAATATGGTGACACACTTACCATATCAATGCGAATGATGATTAGTGAATATAAATTTATGGCGCAGGAGCTATGGACACCACACTGCCCATCGTGCTCACATTCAGAATCCAGCGTGATCCAATCATGCATTGTGAAAAATCATTGACATCCCTGGTCTCATAAACCATTTGACCACTGTCCGTGTTGAAAAAGCAGGAATAAGATTCTGACCTTGTGCCCTCACGCTGACCACTAGAAAGCAAGGGTGACGGCCAGCGTGGATACAAGTCGCTGCCCTGCTCTTTGAGCGTATTCACTATCTTCCAATCCTGGACAGTGTAGGTGCAGTAATCTTTGTAGATTTCGTAATAGCAATCCTGAACCACCTCAGCAAAGCCATTGCCTTGATCTACAGAATAAGGTGTACCGCACACCTTATTTGAATTGTCGCTCGGACTTTCGCTGGTACCAAAGTACTTCTGACTGCAGTTGTCCGGTGTCACACCTGCCGGTAGATTGTCGTACCAGTCTTGCTTTTGCACAGGACCCAACGCTTCCACCGCGAGTTGTCGTTGCCAGGCAACACTTTCAACCGTGCCAGTGACTTCTTCAGTACGGGTCATCATCATTATGAGGAAGATGAATAAGGCAAACGCACCGACTGCTACTGCAATCATCCACGGTGCGCAGCCCGCTTTCTTTGCTTCTGGCACATCCTTCTTCCGTTCAAGGGGAGCGCCGCATTGGGTGCAATTCAACCCCGTGACAGGATTGGGCGCACCACAGGTCGGGCAGGGTCGCATCTCTGCAGCATCTTTTGTGAATGCACCTACTACTGATCCTGCTTCCATCGCTTTAGCAACGCTCAAGTCAGCGCCACAGGATGCACAAACCTTGGCATCATTTGCATTTCGGGCGCCACAATAGCCACAAAATTTATCCGGACCTTTAGCAGCTGCAGCTATCTCTTTTTCGTCCGTCAGGAGCTCCTGCACCTCAGCCTGGGTGAACTTCACTTCAGCTGGCTGAGGCGCTCCGCAGCCCTGGCAAAACTTAAAGGGTCCAGGATTGCGTCTGGCGCAATTGGGGCATTGCCATTCCAACCGAACAAAACCAAGTTTTTCCTTTGCCATGCCTTCCTCCTGTGCCACTTGTTATCAATATAAGCATACTTTACCATAAAAGAGCCCTGGAGTTTTAATTCAGGGCTCTCAGGTTTTCAGCGGTTTTGGCGAGTGGATACTGGATGTATCACAAGCATGAATTCAGCCTTCCGAGTCCCCACTTGCTGCTGAATTTCTAAAAGACTGCCTCGAAATATCCGTTCTTCCGGCGTTGTCAGGTCGCATGCCAATGTGGCACGCTGACCCTTCCCAAATACTTTGACGGTCTCATCCAGAAGGCGCGCCAGGCGATAGGGTGTATCCATCAGGATGATTGCCGTCCCCAAGCCGCGCAATCGGCTTAATTCAATTGATCGCTCAGACTCGCTCCTCGGCAGGAAACCGGCAAATGTAAATTTCTCGGGTTTGAAGTCCAAAATGGACAGCACCGTCGTCAGGGAAGACACACCTGGAATCGGCACAACCTGAAATCCCGCAGAACTGACCAACTCAATCAGGAGGGCACCCGGGTCGGAAAAAACAGGGGTGCCGCAATCAGAAATGAGCGCCAGGTCTTGTCCCTGGGCAAGACGAATCAACAGCGCTTCTGCCTCGGCTTTTTCATTATGCTCATTTAATGTGAGCAACTCGTGTACGGTAATCCCCAATCGCTTGAGCAAGGTCGAACCGGTTCGCATCTCCTCACAAACCACAGCATCCACATTGCCAAGGATCTCCACTGCCCGCAATGTGATGTCTTTCAAATTACCTATGGGCGTGGCGACAATATATAACTTACCGGGCGATTTCACGGCGGACTCCTCTCGTCTTGAACCATTGGGTTAGCAATCCGCGCTCCGGTGCAAAAAGGTAGACCAGCAAGAATATCAAAGTTGCAACCAAAACTACCGCAGCACCGGAAGCAATATTCAGGTAATAACTGAGGTACAGTCCAATCGTACTGGAGAGAGCGCCTATTCCCGCAGCCACAACCATCATCGCCGGCAAACGCCTTGTCAGCAAATAGGCAGCCGCACCAGGCGTAACCAGCATCGCTGTCACCAATCCAATCCCAACGGTCTGTAAAGAGATGACCACTGTCAGAGCCAACAAGACCAGCATCAAACCGCGCAGCAATTGCGTGGGCAGCCGAAGAGTCGTTGCCAACACCGGATCAAATGAAACCACCAGGAAAGGTCTATAAAGGATTAACAATACTGCCAACACGACAACGGTCAGTCCCAAAATCAGCCAGATGTCGCTGACGCTGACTCCCAGAACATTCCCAAAGAGGATATGAGACAAATCAACGGCGTAGGTGCGAATGGTCGAAATCAAAGCCACACCCAGCGCTAACGAAGCGGAAAATAAGATACCGATGGCGGTGTCCTCTTTGATGCGTCCTTCGCTGGAGAAAAGGCTGATTGCAACTGCAACCAGAAGCGCAGCAATTAACGCCCCACCCAGCAGGCTGCCGCCTAACAGGTAGGCTAAGGCAACACCTGGCAAAACGGCATGCGCCAGTGCATCCCCCAGGAACGCCAAACCGCGCAGCACCACATAGCAGCCGATGACTGCACACACGATGCCCACCAATATGCTGGCAATCAAGCCGCGCTGCATAAAGGCATATTGCAATGGTTCAACGAGCCAATTAATCATGACTGTGCCCTCCTTTTTCATCCGGCGGACAGCATTCATCAACCACCATCTCACTGTTGACGGTCAGCAAGTGGCTGCCAAAGGCTTGCCGTAAATGTTCGGGGGTGAACACCTCTTGAGGAGTCCCAAACGCAACAATGCGCCTGTTGAGGAGCAATACCTGTGCAAACTCCTGGGCTGCCATGTTTAAATCATGGGTCGATACCAGTACAGTGACTTTGAGGCTCTTCAGGTCATGCAATAGCTGTAGGGTTACTTCCTGGGTTGTCGCATCCACCCCCGTAAATGGTTCATCCATCAGAAGGATGTGAGGCTCTTGTGCCAGTGCACGGGCTAAGAATACCCGCTGCTGCTGTCCGCCTGAGAGGTCTCCAATGGCTTCTCCCGCCCACTGATCAATTCCCATCTGAACCATCGCTTTCAATACACTCTTACGGTCAGAATCACCCATTCGGCGAAACCAGCCTGATTTTCCCATGCGACCCATGCTGACCACATCCAACACAGTCACCGGAAAACGCCAATCAACTTCCTCCCGTTGCGGGATGTAGGCAACACAATCCTGATGGTGCCCCAACGGCTGACTGTGAATTAAGATTTGCCCCTGTTTAATTGGCAGCAACCCCACCAGCGCTTTAAACAAGGTGGATTTCCCTGCCCCATTGGGTCCCACTACCGCAACCTGTGCGCCATGGGCGATTTCAAGGTTAATGTTTTCAAGGATT
The DNA here is from genome assembly GCA_002383615.1 of Anaerolineaceae bacterium UBA4081. Classification (GTDB taxonomy): domain Bacteria; phylum Chloroflexota; class Anaerolineae; order Anaerolineales; family Anaerolineaceae; genus UBA4081. The sequence continues at coordinate 1,651 of DFYN01000153.1, read as the reverse complement.
AACCGGCTGCCATATCCTATACTGACATCCGTCAATTCCAGTCGGGCAGGCTCAGCTGGGCTGATTAATTCGTGAGGAGTCATCTCAGTGCCTCAACAATCAAGGTTGTGTTATAGCGCATCATATCTAAATAGGTCGCTGCGGGTCCATCTGCAGGGCTTAAGGAGTGGGTGTACAGGTTTGTTATCACTTTGGCATTCGACTCCGCGGCGATTTGATCAGCTAATTCCGGGTTTGCATCCATTTCAAGGAATATTGCCGGTGCGCCTGCCTGCTTTATCTGCTCAATGAGAGCAGACATTTCGCGCGCTGAGGGCGACGATCCCGAACTTACTGAGGATAAGACAGCCCCGACCACTGTAAAACCATACTGGTCTGCATAATAACCAAAACTCTCATGGTTGGTTACCAGTAAGCGTCGTTCAGGTGGGACCTGCCTGACCTCTTGCGCAATCCAACTATCCAACTCGTCCAATTTCTGGTTATATTTCCGGGCATTTTCAGCGTAAGCAACCGCGCCGTTTGGGTCGATGAATGTCAATCCTGCCCGGATATTTTCAACATACTGTTTGACGTTAACTGGGTTGAGCCAGTAATGGGGGTCACCGTTTTCAGCAAGTGCATCACTTGAGTTTACCGGACGGCTGGTTAAACCCTTTGAGGCGACAATCACCAGTTGTGTGGCGGTTTTTTGAGATAGGACAGGTTCCAGGAACTGCTCCAAACCACCCCCATTGAGAACCAGGACATCAGCCTTCTCAAGTTTTGCCACGTCCTGTGGTGTCAGCTCAAAGGAATGGGGGTCAACACCGGATGGGATCAGGGATTGAACCTCAACCCGGTCTCCTGCCACATTGGCGGTGATATCCGCCAGGAACGGTTCAATAGCCAGAACCGTCAGTTTCTGGGAGGCGGGAGGTTGTACAACCTGGCATCCGCTTACAAATAATCCCGAAAAAATAAGCAATGATAATAAAATGTTTTTCATGAGTTTTCCCTACACTCCGGGCATATCCCAAAGAGCTGCAGCCAATGATCTTGAATTTGGTAACCATGCTCAGCAGCCACGCGATCCATGAGGGGGTGCAGATCATCACCCGCAAAGTACTCAGCCCGCTGGCAGTGGGTGCAGATGATCAAATGCTCATGTCCTTCAGCGGCTGATAAGTACGCACCACAGCCGTCCGGCGCATGCACACGCACGACTAACCCAAGTTCTTCCAGTTTTTCCAGCGTGCGATAAACCGTTACCAACCCCAAACCGGGGCATTCTTGGCGCGCCAACAAGTAGGCATCCATTGGATTGAGCGCCTTTTGGCTGGCTGCGATGACATTCACCACCGACAGGCGGGCAGCTGTCAGCCGATATCCACTCACCTGTAACGTTTGGGTCCAGTGGGCGGTGCGTTCATTTATCTCCATGCTTCCTCCTGATAATGATAATCTTTTTCAATAATAAACCTAAATAACAAGAATGTCAATGTGGAGAATTAAGAGAGTGTTTAGCAAGTCGAAATTTCAAGACAATTTCAAGCATTATTTATCGAAAACCACATCCTATGTGGGGGTAATGTGATTTTTATCCTCGTAAAACTCGTTTTTCAACACCCTCCATAAAGCTCCTCTGAAGTTGTTTCGCCAGATGCTTCCA
>DFYN01000112.1 GCA_002383615.1 Anaerolineaceae bacterium UBA4081 | reverse complement strand
TGCAGTTTTCCAGGCTTTAAAGTCGCAATTCCAAGAACAACAAACTCAGATAGAGGAATTAACCCAAGAACGTGCCACACTTGAAGCAGTTTTAACCACGATGACTGATGGCGTCTTGATAGTGGATTCGGATGGGAGAGTCCAATTACTCAACCCGGCTGCAGAGCGAATGTTCCAAATTAGCGAGGAAACTGCAAAAAATCAGACCTTAATCGAAGTCGTCCGTATCCATCAACTTGTTGACCTCTGGCGGGATAGTATTGCAAAAACCTCATTAGTCTCAGCGACCCTGGAAGTGTCTGCCGGTCGAATGAACCTTCAGGCATATGCCTCCCCATTGGATCCTGCTTTGCCTGGCAGCACCTTGATGGTTTTTCAAGACCTCACACAAATACGGCGACTCGAGCTGGTTCGTCGTGATTTTGTCAGTAATGTATCGCACGAGTTGCGCACACCTCTTGCCTCCATAAAAGCCCTGGTTGAAACATTGCAGGAAAGTGTCATAGATGACCCGGCGAGTTCAGAGCGATTTTTAAAGCAAATGGATGTTGAAGTTGACAATCTGACGCAAATTGTCCAGGAGTTACTGGAACTATCGAAGATTGAATCAGGAAAAACACCATTAGCCCTGGAAGCAACCAGCCCCTATGCCTTAATTTCTGCAGCATCTGACCGTATGGAAGCTCAAGCGAAACGGTCTGGCATTAACTTGATNNATTGAGGGTGAAACCGACCTTCCAAAGGTAATGGCAGACGCCAGTCGAATTGGACAGGTATTTGTCAACCTCATCCATAACGCCATTAAATTTACAGCGCCAGGCGGGTCAATCGTCCTGTCAGCAAAAATCGAAGGACCTGTCGTTTGTTTTTGCGTGTCTGACACTGGAATAGGAATCAACGCAGAAGATCTCCCCCGAATTTTTGAACGCTTCTATAAAGCAGACCGGGCGCGGTCCAGCAAAGGCACAGGATTAGGCTTATCCATTTCTCGTCATTTGGTAGAAGCCCACGGCGGTAAGATTTGGGCTGAGAGTATCGTCACACAGGGTGCAAGGTTTTACTTCACTATTCCAATCGCTTGATTCAAATCCTTTACAAATTGTTAACCTCTTTACAGTAAAAGGTTAAACCTTGCCGTGTATGATTTGAGCATCTTATACACGAGGAGAAGAAATGAATTCCAAATTACGTGCAAGTTTGATGGTGGTTGTTTTATTGAGTGTCTTGCTGGCAGCGTGCAACACCCCTGCACCTGCGACCACGATGCCGGCACCTACTCAGGTCGTTGCAACTGAGATTGCACCTGTTGAACCAACAGCTGAGCCGACGGCTGCTCCTGTCCAGGAAGGGTTATTACCCGAAATCGATCCTTCGACAGTCGAAGGCGACATCTATGCAGCCGGTTCTTCGACTGTTTACCCGCTCATGGAAGCTGTGGTAGGTTTGTTCGAAGAGGAAGGTTACACCGGACAGGTTAAGATTGACTCGATTGGTTCCGGCGCTGGCTTTGACCGCTTCTGTAAAACTGGCGAAACTGATATTGCCAACGCCAGCCGCGCAGCAAAAGATAGCGACAAAGAGAACTGCATTGCTATCGGGCGGAATTTAGTTGAGTTCCGTGTGGGAACAGATGCTATCGCAGTTGTCGTCAGCAAAGAAAACGACTTCTTGACCAATGTGACCGCAGAAGAATTGGCAAAGATATTCACCTCAGAATCAGTCCTATGGTCTGATGTCAATGCCTCTTGGCCAGCTGAACCCATCTTGCGCTTCACACCTGGAACAGACAGCGGCACGTTTGAGTTCTTTGTCGAAACTGCGATCCAGAAACCGCGGGGAATTGAAACTCTTGATGACGCCAAGAAACTGGTCCTTGAAGCCGCCAACCTGCAACTCTCTGAAGATGATAACGTGCTGGTCCAGGGTGTTGAAGGCAGCAAATATGCCATCGGTTACTTCGGTTATGCTTACTTCACGAATGCATCCGACAAACTGACTGCATTGTCGGTGGAAGGTGTTGCACCCTCCTTCGAGACAGCTGAATCTGGTGAGTACATGCTCTCCCGTCCCCTGTTCATCTACTCTGACGCGCAAATCATGAAGGACAAACCCCAGGTAGCAAGTCTCATCGCCTTCTTCTTGAACCGTGTCAATGACGTCATTGGACAGGTCGGTTACTTCCCTGCCAGTGAGGAAGCCTTGACAGAAGCCAAGCAAAATTGGCTGGATGCAACCAAATAACTAAATAGATGTCGAGAAAAGAAGGTTGGCGGAGACCGCCAACCTTCTTGCTTGTCCATGATAATTGTGCCACAATTGAGATACAGCAATGCAGAAACCTAACCAGACCCAAGCATCTCCAACACATATGCAAACTCCAGACTTTTCTACTCGTTTACAGAAACGTTCCCGCCCCGGCGAAACCTTGATTCATGCATTCCTGTTTTTCTGCGGATTTGTGTCTATCCTTACAACCCTGGGAATTGTTTTTGAGTTAGGAAAAGAATCACTCCTATTTTTCAAAAGCCCAGATGTTACGATTCTTGGCTTTCTAACAGGTACTGAGTGGCAGCCTACCATTGGTCAATTTGGTGTGCTGCCGTTGGTTAGTTCCACCTTAATGACTTCTTTTATTGCAATGGTCATCGCTTTACCACTCGGTTTAGGAGCTGCCATTTATTTGAGTGAATATGCCTCAACCAAATCTCGCAGCATCCTCAAACCGACCCTGGAAGTCCTGGCAGGCATCCCGACTGTCGTCTATGGGTATTTTGCACTTACTTTCATGACCCCTCTCCTTCGGGGAATTTTTGGGGAAAATACTGTCGACATCTACAATACGCTTTCTGCCGGCTTGGTGATGGGTATCATGATCCTGCCCCTGGTATGCTCCATGAGTGAGGATGCCCTGACATCCGTTCCATATTCATTAAGGGAAGCGGCTTATGGATTGGGAGCGACCAAACTGGAGACCGCATTACAGGTCGTTGTTCCTGCAGCATTATCCGGAATCATCGCTGCCTTCATCATCGGTATCTCCAGAGCAGTTGGTGAAACGATGATTGTTGCGATTGCAGCAGGTTCAGGTCCTAATTTGACGTTGAATCCGTTCAAAGGCGCAGAAACGATGACCGGATATATCGCCCGTATCAGTGGCGGCGATTTGGCTTACGACACACCTGACTACAACTCCATCTTTGCGATTGGTTTGCTATTATTCCTTATTACAATGGGATTGAACATGGTAAGTCGTTCGCTGGTCCGTAAATACCGCGAGGTGTACGAATGAGCCTCCAAATGCCTGCGGATACTTTAGAGCAAGAGCACATTAAGCAACGTCATCAACGCGCCAAGCTGTGGAAAGCTGTCTTTGTTTTTACAATTCTTGTTTCCATTATTGCACTGGCTACGTTGCTTCTATCAGTCATCAACCAAACATTCGGTCTGGTTGCCATTGAAAATAAAGTGGATCCATCTACACTTTCAAGCCAACCTTTGGAAACCTTGCCTGCAGAGTCGCTCATTCAAATCCTGGAAAGCAACCTGACCAAGAACAGAATCAAAACACTGAATACTGAAAAGCCGCTGGCGGAACAAAGTCAAAGAGAATTACTCAAACTAGTCATTGACAATGTCGTCAAGCCAACAGTGGTTGCGAGCTTTCACCTGGACAAGTCCATACTAAATAGAACTGAAATCGAAACCCTGGTCGCCCAAAAGTATCCAACTGCGACAATTGAGTTTAGGAGTTGGCTCAACTGGGATTTTATTCAAAATAGCATGAACCGCAATGTGGAATTTGCCGGTGTACGTACCGCTTTATTAGGTTCATTGTATTTAATATTGATCACAATCCTGGTTGCATTTCCGATTGGGGTTGGCGCGGCAATTTACCTGGAAGAGTATGCCCGCCAAGGAAATTGGCTTCAAAGGATCATTCAAACCAACATNNACAACGGACGCACCCTTCTGGCAGGTGGACTTACGATGGCGTTGCTCATCCTGCCTATCCTCATCATCAATGCGCAAGAAGCTATCCGGGCTGTACCAAATTCGTTACGGGAAGCCAGTAATGGTCTAGGCGCTACAAAATGGCAAACCATATGGTACCATGTCTTACCTTATGCATTACCGGGTATAATGACGGGCACCATTCTGGCAATATCCCGTGCAATTGGCGAAACAGCTCCCCTGATTGTCGTCGGTGCATCCACCTATATTACTCAAGACCCAACCGGTCCTTTTTCCAACTTTACTGCGCTGCCCATCCAAATCTATAACTGGACTTCACGACCACAAGACCAGTTTCGCAATATCGCCGGCGCTGCCATCCTTGTGCTTCTTGCGCTGCTACTCACAATGAATGCCGTCGCAGTTCTCCTTCGCAATAAATTTCAAAGAGATAGGTAATTTTATGGAGCTCACACAAACACCACCTTTAACTGAAACCGCCGCAATCGAAGCGCTGTCAACCCATATTTACTATGGAAATTTCCGCGCCATCAAAGATGCAACACTTTCGATCGTACCGCGCAAAATTACAGCCATCATCGGACCTTCTGGCTGCGGAAAAAGCACAATGCTGCGCGCATTCAACCGGATGAATGATTTTGTAACCACGTGCCGACTTGAAGGTGATATTTTATTTCACGGTCATAGTATTTATGATGCAAGTGTGGATCCGGTCCAATTACGTCGTCTTATTGGAATGGTCTTCCAAAAACCCAATCCGTTTCCAAAAAGCATTTACGAGAACGTTGCCTGGGGTGCACGCATCAATGGCTATCAGGGCAATATGGACGACCTGGTTGAGGAATGCTTACACCGCGCAGCGTTGTGGGACGAGGTCAAGCAGGACCTGAAAAAATCCGCCCTCACCCTTTCCGGCGGTCAACAGCAGAGATTATGCATCGCCCGGGTGCTGGCAGTTCGCCCGGAAATTATCCTGATGGATGAACCTTGCTCAGCGCTGGATCCGATTGCTACTTTGAAGATTGAAGACTTGATGCGTGAGCTATCGGAAAATTACACCATCATTATCGTTACCCATAACATGCAGCAGGCTGCCCGCGCTTCAGATTACACTGCATTTTTTACGATGGACTCAGACCGTGCAGGCGTGATGGTTGAATACGGGTTAACCAGTCAGATATTTACCTATCCGCATGATAAACGCACTGAAGATTACATAACGGGTCGTTTTGGCTAATCTGCCATGAGAGGTGAACCATGCCACGGGAATCATTAACCAAACACATTTCACAAATTCAGGATGAGGTGTTGCTGCTTGGCAGCATGGTAGAACAAGCCATGTTAATGGCTGTCGACAGTTTGAAGCACCGGGATCGGGTGGCTGCTCGTGCAATTCCACGAGCTGATCAGCAAATTAATGAAAAGCGCTTTGCTATAGAAAATGCAATCCTGATACTGATTGCCACGCAGCAACCCATGGCACATGATTTAAGGATATTAACCGCCATGCTGGAAGTCATCACCGAATTGGAACGAATGGGCGATTATGCCAAAGGTATTGCCAAAGTTGTCATTCGCCTGGATGATGTCGACATTCCGATTCCCATTCGCGACATAGAGCAAATGGCGGAGCGGGCAGTATCCATGTTGCACAAGGCTCTGACTGCATTCATTGCAGAGGACGCATCATTGGCATCAGCCATTCCCACCGAGGACGATGAAGTGGATAGGCTTTATACGCAGGTTTACCATTTTATTGTCCAGTCCATGATTGCCAATCCTGCTTCCATCGACCACGCTAACCTTCTGATGTGGGTTGCCCACAATATTGAGAGGATGGCAGACCGGGTCACCAATATTTGCGAACGGACTGTATTCATTGCCACTGGCGAGCTGCTTGAAATTGACTCGTCAGACGATGAAACCGATGATAATCTCGATTATTGATCTCGATTATTGATTAACCTTGTCACATTCTGATATGTTATAATCTTAATCACTATGACTGACCTTCCTCCAACTCCAGCAGACACTTCTCAAGAAAAAGCTGAACCTTCGAAGCCGGAATTGACGGCTGTGCAACATGATCGGACCCAGCATAATAGAATCATTATAGTTGCTGTGATTGCGATTGTCATACTGGCTTTGCTCGTTACAGGGGTCATTCTGTTAGCAGGTGCACAAGCAGACGTCACGTCAAAGGTACGGGACATCTTTATTATCTTGATGGCACTTGAATCTATTGTAATTGGCGTAGCGCTGGTTGTGTTGATCACGCAACTGGCTACGTTAATAAATTTGCTGCAAAACGAGCTGCGACCACTCATCAAATCTACTCGTGAAACGGTGGATACGCTCCGTGGCACAAGCCAGTTCCTCAGCGAAAATGTCACCGAACCGGTCATTAAACTGAATGAATATCTGGCGGGCATCAAACGCCTGCGGGATATCTTTCGTCCGGGTCGGTAATTGTGTAATCAGTTCATTTAACAAAGGAGAGAAAACATGTCTGACCGTAATGATTTTGGCACCTTCGTAATCGGATTTATGGTGGGGAGTTTAGCGGGGGTTGTTACTGCACTGCTACTTGCCCCATCCTCTGGTGAAGAAACCCGTTCGGTAATCAAAGAGAAAGCAATTGAGCTCAAAGACCGCACATCTGATTCTGTTGGACAAGCTTATTCGCAGGCTGAGACCGCTGCCCGTGATGCCCTTGCCCGCGCGCAGGATCTCTTCCACCAGGCTGAAGTCCGCGCTGAAGAAGCAGCGGCAGTTCTTACAGAAGATAAACCCAAAGGTCGTAAGATTGCAGGAAAAGCAGACGAAACACCTGCTGCGTAATGAGTATGAGTAATAGAAATCAGGACCGGGCAACCGGTCCTTTTTTTATTCAAGGTTGAAGATAGCAGATGGAATCCGATTGACCACATCACTTGCCATCACACTGCGGGTAGGATACCCTGCAGATGCCAATTCACCTGCATCCAGGTGCAGCCAGGCTGCCAGACCTGCCGCCTTGTATGCTGGAACGCGCTGGGCAAGAAGACTGGCAATCATACCTGCCAACACATCGCCTGTACCGGCTTTCGCCAGCGCAGGGCAAGCCCGCGCCAGTGTTGCAGACCTGACGCCACGATCACTGATGGCTGTTAATGCGCCNNCCTGTATTTCACTTATGGGTAGGTGACTCAGCGCTTCCATTTCGCCCGGATGGGGCGTGAGGATTGTATTGGGAGGCAAATGCATCCACCATTCAGGAATTTCAGCTAACAACCGCAATCCATCTGCATCTATCACCAACGGGCATTTGGGGGTATCTAACATCAATAGACTGTTCAGCAGGTCTTTCGTCGTCGACGCTGTACCCCATCCAGGTCCTACCACCGCCGCAGTGCAAGATTTCAATAGCTCCTGCAGGATGGGGAGATTATCTTTTGTCACCTGACCCTGTTCATTCTCTGCCAGCAGGTTCCAAACAGCCTCAGGCACCCCGGGTGCCAGCATATCCTGGATCGATCTGGGAACTGCCATCCTTACCAACCCCGCGCCGAGCATATAGGCAGCCCGGGCAGCCAACATTGGCGCTCCCACATAAGCACGCGAGCCAGCCAAAACAAGCACACTCCCAAATGTACCTTTGTGGGCGTTAGCGGAACGGATAGGTAACCAGCTACGAACCTTATCTTGCGTGAGGACAATATCCTTCGGTGGAAATGCAGCCAGGGCGTCTGCCGGTAGGTCGAGATCAATGACCGCAAGATGACCAACGGAAGAAAAAGCAGGGTACTTGAGCAACCCAGTTTTTAC
>DFYN01000155.1:1778-3374 GCA_002383615.1 Anaerolineaceae bacterium UBA4081 | reverse complement strand
ATTTTGACGCCTGCACTTTCAAGGCCGATGGCGATCCGGTCATTGTAACCAAAGGCGAATTATCAGGCGACCGGCAGCGATTCAATTTAGGGCATGAACTGGGACACCTGATCCTGGATGTTCAGGGCAACCTCAAGCCAGAACAGGCGGCCAATCGGTTTGTCGGGGCTTTCCTCGTGCCGGCTGCAACGGCTCGCTTTGAACTCGGTGCCAACCGGACGGACCTTAATATCAACGAGTTGCACATGCTTAAGCATAAATACGGCTTAAGTATGCAAGCCTGGATTTACCGCGCCAAGGATCTTTCCATTATTTCTGAAAACACCGCAGCGCGTTTATTCCAGCAGTTCCGCGTCAATGATTGGCATCGCCAGGAACCAGGAAAACCTTATCCTTCTGAAACACCCATGCGGATGGAACGGTTAATTTATCGCGCTTTGGCTGAGGATTTGATCTCGCGTTCCAGGGCGCAGGAATTGTATGGCAAGCCATTACAACTAGGGTGGGAGATGGAGGCACTGCAGCTAAATGACCTTGCCATCCGTTCTGGTAACTGATACGAATATTTGGATCGACCTCGAGAACGGCAAGATATTAGCCGCTGTTTTCCATCTTCCATATCAATTTTTCACCACTGATTTTGCGGTAGAAGAGTTTATTCATCCCAGGTGGGCAACGCTTCATGAGCTGGGACTGCAAACGTGTGATCTTGGACCTGATAATGTGCTCGAATTAGTCCGGTTAAAGCAAATCCATCGTCGATTGTCAACCATAGACCTGGCTGCATTATTGCTTGCCGGAACTTTGAATGCATGTTTGGTTACCGGAGACCGAGGACTTAACGAACTTGCTAGATTACAAGGGATACATGTTCATGGGGTATTATGGATTTTAGATGAAATGGTAATCCACCATATTCTTCCAGCAAATCAGGCAGCCATTGCCCTCCGGAAAATGCTCAATCAAGGGGCTAGGTTGCCAGTTGGTGAATGTCAAATGCGTTTTGATCGTTGGTCATTATGACCGGAAAGGATATCCGAATGAGTAAAACCAAAGTTACAATACACAAGCCGGGTGAAAAGGCCCCGGAATCTGGACAATACGGTGTAGTTGGTCCAAGAGGAGGGAAAACCGGGACTGAAGTCACCGTTACCAAAGGCGAAACTTTGCCGCCAACGCCCAAACAGGGACAAGGATTTGTTTTGGTGGATAAGACCAAACACAAAGATGACAAGTGATTTAGCTAAGGATTAGACTAGGCTGGTTTTTGATATGAAGCCAGCCTACATTTTTGTCACCTCGCGAAGGTATTGCAAAATACCCCCATTCGGAAGACGACAATGGACAGACCGAGCGGCAATTTGGAGACCTTGTCAGTCAAATGTCTTTTAAGGTCAAGAGCTTTGCATAGAACCAAGGACAAGAAGATCTTAAGCATCCTTCAATAAAACCTTATCCTATCAGGGTTGGCTATGTCTAACCAATTATCTTCATCAACCGATCGGTTTCGAGGAGGATTTTGATGATGCGCTGGTAGTGGACCAGGTCTTGGTCGCTGAGTTGGCGGCCTTTGCGGTCTTTGAGCCATTTTTGAGC
>DFYN01000155.1:0-1741 GCA_002383615.1 Anaerolineaceae bacterium UBA4081 | reverse complement strand
GATTTCATCAGGTGCAATTCCCGTAACTGCGTGCCGAGTGGTACCAGGCGATCAAATTCATCCTGGGTGGGTATTGGGATTCGTGGGAAGTCGAATTTTAAAAATTCTAAATATTTTTCTCTATAAGAAGGACTATGTAAAATTGCATAAATATAATCAAAAATATTGTCAGGTGTTGGATTGGGCTTAAGATTTTTCATTAGGGACGCTAACTCATTAGATGAGTAGTTTAGCGACTGAACATCATCCTCGCCGTAGAGATAGAGCGGAAATACCGTACCTCCACCGCGTCTGAATATATTGACATCAGAACTTGAGTCGGTGACAAATACGATATTCCAACTGTCCCCGTCTACTGCTTGTCCTTGTCTACCCACTACGAGGGCTATGTTAAGGTGGTTTTGAAGATGAACCATCGTACGACGTCGAGGACGATCGATAATGGCCTCGTGATTCACAAAGAATTGGTTATCAAAGGGACGATACAGTATAGGTCTGATGATTGTTTGAAGGTCAACCTCGTTTAAAGCCACTTGTGCTTTGGATATACTAAAGCCTTCAGTATCACGCAGTTTAAACCCATCTATGATTTTCGAGTCACCGTCTCTAAGTCTAGCCAGGCGACTAATTAATTCGGATGGTGACTCAGCGATAACAAATCTGTCGCGATGTGTTTTTACTCCTTCGTCCCCAATTATGAACAAATCACGGAGACCTACGTGCTCAGAATATTCACTTTGAACCACAGGATCTTTCTGGATGAAAAAATGATCAGGAGCTGTTGTCGTGACATCAGAAAAAATTGGTAAATCCTCGTCTAATTTGTGAAACTTAGTTTCACGGGTTCCAAAAATGTCCGAATGTGATATTTTCGCAAATTCATTCTGTTTTTGTGTTGTCTTTACAGCTATTAGGATTGCCACACCTTGTTGGATATCAAAAATATTCTCATCTTTATTTCCATCCGGTGTGACCTCTCTTCGCTTTAAACTCCCATGTAGATCAAGGACGAGTATCCTGTCAAATGTTTCTCGTAAATGCTTACGCATTTGCCGATGGATAAGTCCATCAATGTAACTGTTGTTGGTGATCATCGCCAGGATACCGCTGCCATTCTTGGCGATCATGTACTCTGCAAACCTGATAAATTTTATGTAATCATCACTTAAGGGTTGGATGTTACGCTCATTTAGGTTGGCCTTGTAGTCAGCGACAAGGTCTTCTATGAAATCGCTTTTATTGCTACTACTGACAGAGTATGGCGGATTGCCGATGACAACCATGACTGGATGCTCACTCTTAACCTGAGCGGCGAGGCGGCTTTCTTCGCTGACCGCTGCTGCTAACCCAAAACTGAACAAATCCGGCTGGAGGGGGATGCCTTCTTCGAGGGTGTTTGTGAGATAGACGCCCAGGCGGTCGGTGAGCTCCTCCACGCCGGTTTCCTTGAAGGTCATCCCCAGTTTCATGTGGGCAATGGTATAAGGCGCCATCATCAACTCAAAGCCATAAAGTCGTTTGAGCAGGTTTTGATTGACATAAGACTCCCAGCGACCTTCCTGCCCTTTGAAGCCCTGGTAGATATACTTTATGGTTTCGTTGAGGAAGGTGGCGGTGCCCACAGCCGGGTCCAGGATCTGCACCCTGGGCACTGAGATTTCCTCTGTCGTTCGGTCTTTTCGCTCTCCTTGTCGGCGGTAGGGTTGAACGGTGACGGTTTGTGTGGTCATCTCGTCGCTGG
>DFYN01000164.1:9099-9259 GCA_002383615.1 Anaerolineaceae bacterium UBA4081 | reverse complement strand
TTTGCTCTTCTCTCATACTCGGAAAAACAATCTCAACCACGATTTCATCTTCAGCAAGGACAGTTTTCCTGACACCTGTATAGAATGTTTCGAGGCTCACAAACCTTGTTCCTCTTTGTGACACAATTTTCAGTCCCGCGCCCAATGCCATCAAAGGTGT
>DFYN01000164.1:6266-9012 GCA_002383615.1 Anaerolineaceae bacterium UBA4081 | reverse complement strand
TCGCGCCAATATGAATCAATCCTTTATCATCCAACCACACTCTGTCTAATCCTGGGATCCTGGAGATATCGATAATTACATCTACACCTTGACGAACTCCACGCTCCATTTCCAGCATTAAATCTGTACCGCCGGCAATCAATCGGGCGTTGCCTTTTGCTTCGGTTAAGGCTGAAATTGCTTCTTCAATTGTGTTTGCTGAGCGATATTTTTTCCACATGACTATGCTCCCTGATGTTCCCGCATGGTGCGACCATCTCCACCATTTCGGTTCCTGATGATTTCCGCCATGATGGAGATTGTAATTTCCTCTGGCGTTTCAGCCTGAATTTCTATACCAAGTGGGGAAACAATTCGATTAAGCTCATCTTGTTTCAATCCTGCTGCCACAAGTTTCTGTTTAGTTATTGCCCACCGCCTTTTTGAGCCAATAACCCCAATAAATCGCGCGTTTGTATTCACCAGTTTTGGTAATCCCTCGACATCAATATCTGTCCCGCGTGTGGTTAATACAATATCAGTATTTCGATGAATGCTAGTCATGTCAGGAAGATCAGCCATCTTACAAATGATTCTCTCATCAGCATCTGGTTGACTCTTCTCATCACAAAATTCTTCGCGATCATCTGAAACCACNNTTTGGAAGGATAGGCTCAAGATATACAGCAACTGTCCCACCACACACGCCAGGGTCACCTTTTTCCGGGTCTACCATTTCGTATTGCAGTACTTCAGGTTTACCTGCATTAAGCACATGGGTGGCTACTTCCAGGACTCTGCTTTCAACTTCACCTCCGCCCACGGAGCCAAGTGTCCGTCCATCCTCATACACCAACATTTTACTGCCTTCATGCCGGGGCGTAGAACCTTTGGTTTTAATGACGGTGCATAAAACGCCGCTCCCGCCTTGGTCAACAAGCTCAGTAACTGCATGGAATATATGCATTAAGACTCCAACAAACCCAAAACTACAGGTAATAATTGCTTCTTCCTTGAGACAACCCCTTCTGCAATTCGAGTGCCATCGCTTGTTTGTGGATACGGCAAATCATCTAAAACAGGGGGTTGATTGGCAATTAGCAATCGTGACGAACCGCTGACGATATCTGTAATCATGAGCATGGAAAAATCAAGTGCGCGCTTATCCTTCAGATCCGTCAATGCTTTCATTAGGGCATCAATATGGTCACTCATTTCATACAAGTCACTTACTTCAGCTTGAGCAATCGCAAATTGGAATCCGCCAGCGCTATACACTTTCATATCTCCATTGACGATATCTTTCGGAGAACGAACTCCCAAGCCAGCGCCAGCTGCTAATACCTTTTCGCCGTAGCTTTGCACAGTTTCGTTTGGGATTGGTCCCGATCGTATAAACGCCCACCGTCCCAACCGCTCAGCTGCTTGCTTATCGCGAGGAGTGGTCGTGGGTGAGTTTAAGATGAGCGTATCTGAAAGTAGTCCCGCCAACATTATTCCTGCTAATGGAGCAGGCGCGCTCAAACCAGCCTCCTCAATTCGTTCAGCAACCAGAGTGCTTGTGCTTCCAACGATATCAACTGTAAATTTTATAGGTGTATGCGTACTGGGATTACCTAACCTGTGGTGGTCAAGGATTTCTAACAAGTCTGCTTCTTCCACGGACGCAACCGCCTGTTGCACCTCATTATGGTCAACCATGACAATTTTCAAACGCGGTGGATTGAGTAAGTCTCGTTGACGGCAAATCCCGCGGTACAATCCATCTTCATCGACAACCCAAAACTCATCCCCTTCGTCTCTCAGGATGCGATTCAACACATCTCTAATGCGCCCTGATGCCAGAAACTTTGCGATGGTAGTGTCCGCCGCTTCACGACACGGTACTTCTAGGATTTCGCGGATATTCGTATCAGCGCGATTAAATTTTGGTCCAACTAATTGAGAAAGGAAATTAAACAAACTTCGCCCTGTGATGAGACCAAAAGGAGTGCCGTCCTCATTCAACACCGGAGCAATTCCACCCGTCCGACTAGCAATTGCCCAGGCTTCACTCAAGGGTTGTTCGGGAGTGGTTGTATCCATCCGCCTCATTACAGATTCAAAACGAGGTGATGCATCGGTTAATAAAATAGGTGCATCAATTCCTAATTGCTTGAGNNGCTCCGTCCCGTTCACGCAGCAGCCAGGCATACCCCATTGCCGAGGCAATGGAATCAGTATCAGGATTGACATGACCTACAACATAAATAGGTGTCGTCATTGACCCCTCTTATTGTGCCTTGGCTTTTATTGCCCGCCAAATTCTTTCTGGTGTGGCAGGTATGGTCCGTATATCCGCTCCGCATGCATCAAGGATTGCGTTCCCAACAGCCGGCGCAACGCCATCCATAGGGATTTCCGCTGCTGCCTTCACCCCAAAATGATGAGTCGGTTCATTTGTCTCAACAAAAAGGGCAATCAACTCTGGCATCTCGTCTGCGCGGAAGATGTGGTAATCACGCCAGTCGCGTTCACGTGCGACCCCAGCAGAATCATACTTCATCTCCTCGCACACTGCATACCCCAAGGCTTGTGCCATACCGCCTTCAATTTGACCCGTTGCAGTGACCGGGTTGACGATAATGCCTGAATCTACCACCATGACCAATTTTTCTACAACAAGCTTCCCTGTTTCGATGTCAACCATAACCTCGGCAAATTGCGCTGCAAATGGCGGCGGTGATGAAGGTGACACAAAAGATGCCGTCGCCATGATTTGCTCCTG
>DFYN01000164.1:3863-6260 GCA_002383615.1 Anaerolineaceae bacterium UBA4081 | reverse complement strand
ATTGAAAAGGAGCGCAGCCCTTTCCTTTAACCTGGCTGCAACATCTTTTGCAGCTTTCACTACTGCTCCGCCTGATATGTAGGTTGTGGACGACGCGTATGCGCCTACATCAAAGGGGGTAAAATCGGTATCAGAACTGTAAACAATGATGTCGTCCAGGGGTACACCTAGAATTTCCGCAGCCATCTGACCCAATACCGTATCCGAGCCTGTGCCTAGGTCTGTCGCTCCAATCAGCAAATTAAAGGAACCATCGTCATTAAGTTTTATGGATGCTCCGCCCATGTCCAGATATGGAATCGCAGTTCCTTGCATAACTAAAGCTACGCCAATCCCTCGCCGTAAGTGAGGTTTTCCTTTCACCACATGCCAGTCTGGATTTCCATATTTCTCGTCCCAGTTCATAGTTTTGCGTCCCACTTTCACACATTCTTCCAATCCGACTGTATGCACAATCTCCGGTTTGGGTTCGCGTCCTTCGCTCCAGGCTGTACTAAATGGGTGTAATTCCCCTGCGCGTAATGAGTTCTTTAAGCGAAATGCGAGCGGGTCCAAGCCTAGCTGCCTCGCTATTAACTCCATGTGCCGCTCAACAGGCCAATATCCCTGAGGAACACCATAACCTCGAAATGCACCCGCTGGAGGAGTATTGGTATAGACGACATCGGCATAAAAGCGAATATTAGGATTTTTTCGATAAGGTCCATCGCCCACATATAGCGCCATTGCTTTGTGACCGGTATTTCCCGTCACGGTTAATGCATGGCAGCCGTACGCTCCAGTATCCGTCAACACAATCATTTCATTGGCAGTAATTGTCCCATCTTTTTTAACGCCGGTTTTCATGTGAATATGCATGGGGTGACGCGAGCGAGAAGAAACAAACTCTTCTTCACGGCTGCACACATATCGTACAGGACGACCTGTTGCAATAGTCAGGTGGGCTGCAATATCTTCAACCTGAATTTCCTGTTTCCCGCCAAACCCTCCTCCAACACGGGGTTTGATCACACGAATCCGCTTAACTGGTAATCCTAATATGGGCGCTAAAACACGCCGGGCATGGAATGGCACTTGAGTCGATGTCCTGACGACCAACCGGTCGTCCTCATCCCAGTATGTAACGACAGCATGGGGTTCAATGTGTGATTGTTGGACTTTTGGAACTTCGTAATCCCCTTCAATCACAAAATCCGCTTCAGCAAATCCCTTTTCCACCTGTCCGATATCAATTCGGATTTGGGCAGCCAGGTTTTTCTTGGGATCGCAATCTCCAAATGGCACATACTCCGGTTCATCGTGGATTTGAGGTGCGCCGATTTTCATCGATTCCGCCGGATCAATAATGGCGGGTAATGGTTCGTACTCGACTTCAATCAGCTTCAGCGCTTGTGATGCTATTTCCTCTGTCTCTGCAGCCACGAAAGCAACCCTATCACCCACATAGCGCACTTTTTGGTCTAATGAAAAAGTGTCAAGTGGTCCAGGAATAGGGTCAGATTGACCTGCAGTTGAGTACACCACCCTGGGTATATCCTGCCAGGTTAATACTGCAGCAACTCCTGGTAACGCCCTGGCTTTGCTGGCGTCAATTCGTTTTATTCTGGCGTGTGCAACCGGGCTATATAACACTTTCGCAACCAGCATATCGCGTATTTCAATATCATCCGTGAAAGCAGGCTTTCCCTGAACTAATTTCGAGGCATCTACTTTAATCTCAGATTTGCCAACAACATGGGTTTGTGCTTTGTCTTGTGATTCAATCACCTGTGACGTCAGCAAATAATCTTCACCGCGAAGTATGGCAGCCGCACGAAGGACAGCCTGGACTGGTTTTAAGTAACCTGTACACCTGCATAACACACTGGATAATGCTTGCCTTACCTCATCTTCACTTGGACTAGGATTTTGCTCTAAAAGTACCTTAGACGCTAAAATCATAGCAGGTGTACAATATCCGCACTGGATTGCGCCGCTTTCAACAAACGATTGTTGTAAAACGCTCAATCCTAATGTCTTTTTCCAGCCCTGGTTTTCCTCACTGCCCTGGGATTCTATTGTTTCTATAGTTGCTCCATTGCAGCTAACTGCCAAGGTTGAACATGAATGGATTGGTTTTCCATTCATTAGGACAGTACATGCACCACATTCGCCCTTTTGACATCCGCCCCACTTCGCTCCAAAGTACCCGTTGGCACGGAGAACCGTGAGCAATGTGTCACCTGGCGAAATATCCAATTCGGTTTCTACGCCATTGATTTTAAGTACGATATTCATAATTACCT
The DNA here is from genome assembly GCA_002383615.1 of Anaerolineaceae bacterium UBA4081. Taxonomy (GTDB): domain Bacteria; phylum Chloroflexota; class Anaerolineae; order Anaerolineales; family Anaerolineaceae; genus UBA4081. Next base: position 3,975 of record DFYN01000164.1, on the reverse strand, counting down.
CGCTTTAAGACACAAGTCGTCGAGCTAATATTCCTGCCACTTCCGACCTGTACTCCGCGCTTGCCCAAGCATCGGTACTGGTCAAACAGGCAGCCTTCGCTGCTTCTTCAGC
>DFYN01000164.1:1195-3847 GCA_002383615.1 Anaerolineaceae bacterium UBA4081 | reverse complement strand
GTATCAAGTGGTGATCTGCCAATCGTCTCAATTCTTAATTCAGGTTTAGATCCCCATTTTATTTCTGTAATTATCTTACCAGCCTTCCAAGATTTTCGTTGGGGGAGCCAATCGCCCAAATTTATCTCAAGATTTCCTGGTGCCCAAAATAACTTGGCGTCATAGGCTAACAGCGCTGTTGTAATCATCGACCGACCATCGCTCCGGACTAACACACCCCCCAGCGTCGCAGTATTTTGAAGGTTGCGGGGTCCTTCCAGTGCTAACCAGGGACCAAACGCAAGATTTTCGAGCTGAGCGACTCGGGTCATAGCGCCAACGCTTATCAGGTCACTTCCAACCTCCAGCTTGTCTAATCCCAAGTCTTGGAGGTCAACCACATCAACCTCCTCCGTCAATTTACTCACAGCAGACCCTCCCGCTAGAGGAATCGTGCGTGGATCTTTTCTATCCAACAGAACGAGAGCTTCTGTGATTGATTTTGGTCTGTGATAAGCGCGTATCATCACGTCTCCTTACACCTGGGAAAAGGTATCAACCAGCAATCGCACATCCCCACCAACAGGATACAGTATTGGACATGTACATCCATTTTTGATATATTCTGCTACTTTTGCGCGCGCCTCGTCAGGCGTGCCAGAAGCAGTTATGTGGTCAATCAACTTCTCAGGGACAAGGTGCTTCGCTTTATCGATTTGCTCAAGAGTCGCAGGCCAACCTAAAATGGATTGAATTTCTGCAACCACATCCATGGAGACACCAGATGCCTTTGCGATATGTGGTTGTTGAGCCAGGTATTGACATAAAAGTCCACGGGTTGTATCAATGGCTTTGTCATGATCATGGTCAACAGAGCAAACAATCAATTGTGGACGATCAATATCCTCAAGCTTTCGTCCAGATTTTCGCGCCCCCGCCTCCAACAATTCCAGTGCGCGCAGGTTATACTCAGGCGGNNGGTACATTGCGAGGTTCCCGCCTCCCATGAACAACATCCAACTCAATGCCATCCACATGGACAAATTCTCCATGGAAAGTGACCCTTTTCATGGCGAGTAAGTCACGCATAACTGTTACTGTTTCGCGCATTGCCGTCAGGGGTTTTCGGCGGTCAATTCCTACATTCTTTGCTAAAGGATCCCACCAGGCGCCAATGCCGCAAATAATCCGATTAGGCGCCAGGTCATCCAAGGTCAGGTAGGTCGCTGCTAAAAGTCCAATATTTCTTGTCCAATTATTTATGACACCTGAGCCCACCTTTATCCGTTCGGTAACGGCGGCATAGGCTGCCATGGGGACAATAGCGTCCCGGACTAAACGGCTCTCCGCCTGCCATACGGCTTCAAAGCCATGCGCCTCAGCATAGCGCACGTACTCGAGCCCATCGCGTAAATCATGGGAATCTTGGAGATAAATCGCAACACGTTTCATTTTCGCTCCTCATGAAATCAAGGTTGGGTGGGAAACTCAGGGATATCCATTTTTCGTAAAATGTCTAAATCTTCAGGTAAATCTAAATCTAATCCAAATGACGGTAAGGAAAACACTTCCACATGCATACCCTTTGCTTGCGCTTGCTGAACATGCTTATGGAATGAATTCACACCAAAGTTATATTCAATTCTTCCGGGAGGTGTAAGGTAGAGTGCATTGGTTCCGTCCATCCTCCGATCCGGAGCGATAACCATTTCGGGTGGTTTCCCGGTATGCTCCAGCAATTGCTCAATGTCGCCAGATTGTAATAAAGGTAAATCTGCCGGCAGGACAAGAACATCCTGGGCTGCATACGCTTGCGCAACAATAGTTGCACGCTTTAACGCCATATTTAATCCGGCATTACTGTCTTCCAAGACCGTCCTTGCACCATATTCCCTTGCCAGGGAGAGCGCGGCTGGGTCTCTACTGACAACCAGTATCTCATCAATTGCCTTTACACCTGATAACGCTTTGAGTGAATTGCCTAACATCGTGAAATTTAATAAAGTGCGTTCATCCTCGGATAATATCCCTGCCAGGCGCGACTTTCCACGTCGCAAGGGCTTAACCGGTATGATTGCCCATAAACCCATTTTGGATTATGCCTCCACGATCTCTTCGACTATATGTAGTATTTCACTCGCCAATCGTATTCGCGAATCTCGATTGGGCATAAATATATCTGTTCCATACGGAATTATACCCCACTGATTGATTACGGCGCATTCGGTCGTATCCTCATGTGCGTGAATAAATCCGCGAATAATTGCTTTGTAATGGTTGGCTACCGACAACGCTGAAGGTTCAAATCCCATCTCCCGATACATTTTTGCGGCGGGACCTTTGAATACTTGCCTATTTGCAATCGGGCTCACTGCCAGCACGGGNNGAATACTTTCCCATTAACTATCGGGCTCACTGCCAGCACGGGTTTTTGCATAATTGCCTCAGTAATCTCCATCACACCAAGGATTGGGGCAATACTAACCCAAGGGTTTGAGGGACAAATAACCACTGCATCCGATCCACTTATTGCTTCAATCAATCCAGGCGTGGGTTTGGCTTCTTCAATACCTGCAAACCGAAATCCGAGAACTTCGGGTTCACATCTCCGGCGGACAAAATAATCCTGAAAAGCCAATTCTCCATCACTTTTTGTTTGTACCATGGTTGATA
>DFYN01000164.1:922-1170 GCA_002383615.1 Anaerolineaceae bacterium UBA4081 | reverse complement strand
CCCAAACCAAACCAATCAGGTCCACCTAAACGATGTGTTTCTTTTAAAACAATATGGCTATCCCCTGATCGTCCCCAGCCAGTGACTGGGTTAGCGATCCCTGCCAAGGTGTAACAGACAGTGTCCAAGTCTGGGCAGATCCGCAACCCAAAATGATCAAAATCATCGCCGACATTAACGACAACAGCGAGATTGCCAGGAGGCAGGACCGCAGCCAGACCATCTGCCAGTTTGGCGCCGCCAACTCC
>DFYN01000164.1:315-897 GCA_002383615.1 Anaerolineaceae bacterium UBA4081 | reverse complement strand
AATATGCTCATCTGCACCCTCTTCGGTGATCTCCACAACCTTGCCCACAATTTGCAAATAACGGTAAGGGTTACTGGGATCGGCAATTAACAATGCGACATCTGGTTTTCGGCGCATATTCCGGTCCTTGGTCCGCCCTTTGGCAGTATTGATCAAAAAGTTCTTTCCATCCCAACTAAACCAGACAGGCGTGACTTGAGGTGTTCCATCCGCCATGGCTGTGCCCAAGTAACAAAAAACAGGTTTCGAATCCGAGACTAGATCAAGAAATGCTTCAGGTATCATTCCATCTCCTTTTTAGCGAAACAAATCCATGTCTTTAGGTCTGATGATTTCATCCAAGCGGCTTTCTCTTAATTCATAAGGAAAACCTCTTACATGGACTACAGGTTTCCCCTCTGCCGCCTGTCCCATCATTAATGAGGCAGCCGCTGCCAGCTCATCGGCTGCTCCAACCATGGTGACCTTTAGTTTAAACCCAAACAAGTCTGCGGTCCCTCGTAAATCGACCAGACCAGGCACACCAGCCAATCCGATGGTCACACCGACAGTTCCCATGCGCCACGCCCGTCCGTGCGAATC
>DFYN01000164.1:0-139 GCA_002383615.1 Anaerolineaceae bacterium UBA4081 | reverse complement strand
CGTTTGGATGGTGTCACAGTATTGAGATCCACCAAACGCCCTTCAGATTTGGATACGATTTTTTGAGCTAAAACAAAAATATCTCCATTGGATAATTCTAAATGGTTCGTATTTACGCTGGAAAGAATCAATTCAGCCA
>DFYN01000149.1 GCA_002383615.1 Anaerolineaceae bacterium UBA4081 | reverse complement strand
ACCTGTCGATAGCTCAGCCAGGGCTGCATCCCAATCATCGTCAAAATCTGCCGGGCGCGGGTTGGCGCCAGTGTAAGTCTGCAGTTATTCCCAGAATAGTCAAAGGTCAGGGGCATCTCTCCCCCACGGAGCCACAGGTTTATTCAGGTGATGCTAAATTTACTTTATCAGGTCCTTGACCTGATCATAGAAGTCGCCGATTTTGTTTTCCAGCTGGTAGCGGCAAAAGGCAGACAGGATGGCATAAATCACGAGTTTATCGTCGTCTGTGATGCTGTGCCGGGCATATAACTCGTCCAGGTCGTGCATCAAACTGATCAATTCCGCCCGGGTGAGGGAGGTGGGGCGTTCGCTGTCAGCCATCAGGCTTCCGGGTGAATCTTGGACATGATGGTCCGGTAGGTTGCCGGGTCCAGTTGGCGTGCCGCCAGGGCAGCCTCCAGCGCAGGTACGGCAGGCTCACCAATTGCAGTGAGGGCGGCGATACTGTTCTTCAAGCCGGTTTTGATGCCGCGATTATCGGCATCCATCAGGTATTCCAGTAGGGGCGTCAAGACGACATCAGGTGCCATCTTAGACAGGCAGGCAGCAGCCCGGTCCCCCGTAACCTTGCTGGGCAGCATATTGAGCAGGCTCCCGATGGCAGGCTGCCCAATGGCAGCCAGGGCAGTGGTGGCATCGCTGAGGGACTGGGTGTCCGCATTGCCCTCCCACAGCACACGCAGCAGAGGCATGACTGCCGGTGCACCTATGGCAACACAGCGGCTGAATTGCTTTTGAGTAATCCAGTACATCGCACCGGCTTCATCTGCCCCAGGTTCCCAGCCGAGCTTTGTAAGGGCGTCGGCTGCCAACCCGCTCCGTTCCGGGTCGAGGATGGCGTCTGTCAATGCCGGTATTGCCTCCTTCCCAAGGGAAACCAGGGCAGCGGCTGCCTGGGCACGCAGCGGGTCTCCAATGTCACCGGATGCCAGCAGGCGCGCCAGTCCACGGGTGTCTTTACGGGCAACCAGGTCTTCAATGGCAGGTCGTTTGAAAATGCGGGAAAGGAATGTCATGTCTGGTTCCTAAGGTTAAAGGTATATTGAAGTGATTGTACTTGTTTTCTGACCCTGGTTGCTGTTGCATCCTGATAAAATGTCACAAGCGCCGGAACTCCGGCGCTTGTTATGGTCATTTATTAGTCTAAACGTACTCACGCAACTGGCGGGAGCGCCGCGGGTGGCGCAGCCGGCGTAAGGCTTTGCTTTCTATCTGGCGGATACGCTCGCGGGTCAGCCCAAATTTATCGCCGACCTCTTCCAGGGTGTACGAGTGACCATTTTCCAGCCCGAAGCGCATCCTCAAGATGCGTGCTTCGCGGGGCGGCAGGGAATCGAGGACTTCCTCAATTTTCTCACGCAGCAGTTTTGCATACGCAGACTGGATAGGGGTGGGTGTTTGCTGGTCTTCGATGAATTGACCCAGTTCAGAATCTTCCTCATCTTCGTTGATGGGACTTTCAAGCGAGAGGGGTAGCCAGGACACTCGCAGCATCCATTCCACTTTATCGACTGGGACAGCCAGAACTTCTGCCAATTCGTCATTGGTGGGTGCGCGCCCTAATTTCTGTTCAAGTTCGTGGGTGGTCTTGTAGAGTTGGCGAATGCGGTCCACCATGTGGACGGGCACCCGAATGGTACGCCCCTGGTCGGCAATGGAACGGGTGATGGTCTGGCGGATCCACCAGGTGGCATAAGTGGAAAAGCGGAAGCCGCGCTGGTACTCATATTTCTCAACGGCTTTCATCAGCCCCAGGTTGCCTTCCTGAATCAGGTCCAGGAACGGCACGCCGCGCCCCATATAGCGCTTGGCAATGGAGACGACCAGACGGGTATTGGCTTTGATGAGGTGTTCGCGTGCCTCCATGCCGTCTTCAATGGCAATTTCCAGCTCACGCCGGAGGTCTTCGGGCGTGGAGCCATTGGAACGGTCCAGTTCCTGCCGGGCTGCGCGACCCGTTTCAATGCGCTTGGCAAGGTCAAGCTCTTCTGCCACTTTCAGCAGCGGCACCCGAGACATTTCTTTCAGGTATAGACCAATCGTGTCATCACTGGAGATGGATTCCAGGTTGGAGTAATCCACCCGGTCCGTCAGGACTTCATCTTCTTCCGGTTCCTGTTCAGCATCAGCATCCACAACATCCACGCCGCGCCGGCGCAATGCGGTCAGGATGGCTTCCAACCGTTCGGCATCGCGGCTGACTTCTGGGTAGACTTCAATTAAATCGTCGGTGGTTAGGTAACCCTGCACGTCTGCTTTCTCAAGCAACATGTTCAGGATTTCAACATTACGTGTTCTCCTGCCCGGATTTGCCAAAGTCCCTCCTGAGCGAAAACAGATTAGTCTTCGAGAATGATGCCAGCCCGGTGTTCGCACGGTTCCGAGTTGAGGTCTGCGCCGCATTCAACACATAGCCCTGCGCAGGTTGGGCGGCAGATGGGCTTGATTGGAATTTCGACGGTCAAGTACTCACGCACCAGCGGCGTAAAGTCAATATTGCCGTCATCTGGAACTATCAAGCCTGAGTCGGAAACAGGTGAGTTGCGAAAGGCGTAAAGCTCCTGAAAAGTGGTATGGAGTGGTTGCACATAATTGTTCAAGCAGCGCACGCACTCAGCCGGGATGTACGCCGTGAAATCTGCATCCATCAAGAGTCCAACAGGTGTACGGCTGATGCGTATCAAGCCGGACAGGGAAGTAACCGTAAAATCTGGAGCGAGTTGGAGATGGTCTGCTTCGAAACGGACGTCTCGGAAAGACCCGATCGGTTGATTAAGTAAAAAGCCAACGTTCAGTCGCAGGGGTGAGCGAGAGGTGGTCACAGTCAGTAAGGTATAATCAGAGAGTTAGGATTAAGCTGTCATCATTATAACCATCGGATTGCGGATAGTCAAGTTATTATGAATTAATTCATAAATATTATCAGGTGGTTCATGAAAATACTGGTTGGAACCCAAAACCCCGGCAAACAAGTTGAAATGGTCGCCATATTGGCTGAGTTGGGGTTGGACCTCGTCCTGCCGCAGGATATTGGGCTGGCGCTGGATGTGGTTGAGAATGGACAAACCTACGCGCAAAATGCGGAACTTAAGGCGCGTGCCTTTTGTGCTGCCAGCGGGTTACCCTGCCTGGCGGATGACAGCGGTTTGGAGGTGGACGCACTGGACGGCGCACCCGGTTTGTACTCGGCGCGCTACAGCCCGGCGCCGGGCGCCAGTGACGCCGACCGGCGCAGGCTTTTGGTGAGCCGGCTGGCTGGTTTGCCGCGTCCGTGGACGGCGCGCTTTCGGGCAACGGTCTGCCTGATGACCCCGGGCGGCGAGCCCAGGTTTGCAGAAGGGCAGTGTGAAGGCGAGATCATCCCGGAGGAACGCGGCAGCAACGGCTTTGGGTACGATGCCATCTTTTTAGTTGCCGGGACGGGGTTGACCATGGCGGAGCTAAGCGATGCGGAGAAGAACCGCATCAGTCACCGGGCAAGAGCGCTGCATGGGATTACTGCAATATTTCCAAGAGCGTGACGTTGGTGGTTGGTATTTTCAGATGACTAACAAGGTCATCTGCATTACAGGGAATCCTTATCCTCGCATCGGAGAAGACCGATCAGCTTGGTCAAGGACGGGAAAGCAGCAAATAGGTGGCATAGAATGCCCATCGTAATTCGC